>CBDURB010000120.1:0-5266 GCA_965369585.1 uncultured bacterium | reverse complement strand
AGAGGGGGGTACAGACGCCGGATGGCGCGATCGAGCGCGTGGTGGAGCGGCTGTACGGTCAGGCGGGAGAAAAGCCGAAAGCCGAGCCGAAAGCCGCCTACGCCCGCGACTTCCTGGAAGTCATCATTGAGGGTGCTTCCTTCGATGGGCGTGAGCCCGTGCTGGACGATGAGTCGTTCGAGCGGGCGTTCCGGCTTATGATGAGCCAGGGGTAGACCGGCGAAGCGGCCTAGGCTAACCCCTCAAGAAATCCGTCGATAGCCTCCATAAGCTCGCGCGGCCGCTGCAGGGGCACGTCGTGGATGGTGTTCTCCATCCATACCACCCTTACCGCCGGCGCGTGTTCTTCCGCCAGGGTTATGGCCTTCCGCTTGTGCTCCATCCAGATCGTGGTGCGTGAGTCCTGATGATCGCTTGCGGCAGGGATCAGGAGGGCGGGGCAGCGGAGGTGGGGCCACAGCGCTGAGGGCTTCTGCTCCCACAGGGAGCGGAGTATCTTCAGGTGGTTCTCGCGGCTCAGGTGCGGGTAGATCGTCTCGTCTTCGTCTACACGAAAGTTAGCCAGGACTATCTCTTGGACTTCATCGTTCCAGACTGAGCCCAGGCCGGGCCAGTTGCGAGCTCCCTGGAGAAAGACCTCCAGCTTCAGCCCCGCCAGGGGCGGCGGCGACATCATCTCCAGCGTCCGTTCCCAGGTCATGCCAGGGAAGGCTGATATCTCCAGGAAGCCGCCGTCCACCAGGGCCAGCCAGGATACGGCGTCCGGCCTTTCGGCGGCGAACTGAAGGGCGACGTTGGCGCCCCAGGAGTGGCCTACCAGCGCGGGCCGCTCCAGGCTCAGGGCTTCTATGAAGGCCTGGAGGTCGCCGGTGATGGCTTGGAAGTCGTAGCCGTCGTCCGGCTTGGCGCTTGGGCCGTGGCCGCGCTGATCCAGAGCCAGGACGCGAAAGCGCCGGGCCAGCAGCGGGGCGGCGAGCTTCCAGATAAGCGAGTTGGATGCCAGGCCGTGCAGGAGAACGAGCGGCTGTCCCGAGCCGCCCCAATCGCGATAGTGGAAGCGGAGGCCACGCAGGTCTAGGAACTGATTCTTGGGTGTCACGGTTCGCCTTCCAGCGGTATCTCATTCTTTTCGATATGTCCCGGCACTCCGTTGCGCCAGGAGAGGACGAACATCTCCAGCCGGTGGGCGCGGAAGCAGCCGATGTCCGTGTCACGCTCCGTCTGGATCAGCTCCACCATCTCTCCCAGCCGGTCTTCCCGCCCGTACTGGGTGAGCGAGATGTGAGGTAGTAGCTCGTGTCCGTCTGGGTAGCGTTCTGGGAGCTCCGGTATGGCGGAGCGGAGAAGGCGGCCCAGCTCCAGGCCGCGACCGCCATCGTAAGGGACGGCGACGAGCACATCGCGGAAGGCGTTGAGGCCGCGGACCGCTACGTCGAACGGGCCCAGGCTCTGCGCGACCCTTCGCCCCTTCTCCAGCGCCTCCGCTATGAAGGACATCGGCAGCAGGCGCGGGGGGGTGGGGTCGGCGCTGGTGAGCGTGACCGGCGGTACGATGGTGATGTGCCAGTAGTCCGGTGGGAAGGGGTTGACGCAGCCGGTGGCCTCCAGCCGCGAAACGGTCTCCTGCAACCTACTGCTGACCGCCGCATCGTCAACGGGTATCACGAAGCCGGCTGTCGCGGTGACCTCAGGTGGCAGCGGCAGCCGGCCCGTCCAGGCTGAGACTGTGGGGCGGCGGTGGAACTCCTCCCAGATCGCCTGGTTGCGGTTGGCCGTCTCTCGGTCGGCTTCGTTCATGCGGGAGGGCGCTAAAGCTTCTTCAGCTCCTGTATGATCCAGCGCAGGCGCTCCTCCTGCTCCGCGGTGATGGTGGAATAGCCGAAGCCGAGGGTGTTCACCACGCCGGCGTAGCGCTCCTTGATCTTGGGCACTATCTCATCGTAGGTGCCGACGACGGCGAACTCGTTGAGCATCTCGTCGGTGATCTCGTTGGCCATCTCCGCCCACTTGCCCTCCATGGAGAGGCGGTAGAGTCGCATGCCCACGTCGCTCCAGCCGTGGCACTCCAGCACCGGATGGTAGGAGCGGGTGGAGCCGTAGAAGGCTATCTGCTGCTTGAAGGGCGCTTTGGCCCTCTCCACCTCCTCCTCGTTCTTGCCGGTGACGAGGAAGCCGCCGCCGACGACATCGATGTCTGAGAGCTTGCGGCCGGCTTTCTTGGCGCCCTCCTCGATGCTGGGGATGATCACCTCGCGGGTGTACTTCGGGGTGTTGAAGGGGTGCATGCGGATACCGTCGCAGACCTCACCGACGAGACGGCAGTTGTACTTGTTGACGGCGGAGATGTAGATGGGGATGCTGTTAGGGTTTGGGCCGGGGTTGAAGAATGGGGAGATGAGGGTGAACTGGTACCAGTCGCCCTTGAAGTTGGGGCGTTCGTTGGTCTGGAAGGTGTTGAAGATCGCCCTGAGACAGAGGATGTACTCGCGCAGGCGGGGTCCCGGCGGCGCCGGCCAGGGTGTGGAGTAGCGACGCTCGTTGTGGCCCTTGACCTGGGTGCCCAGGCCCAGCACGAACCGGCCGCCGGAGTAGCGCTGGAGGTCCCAGGCCATCTGGGCGACGACGAAGGGGCTGCGGGGGAAGGCGATGGCCACGGCGGTGCCGAGCTTCATCCGCTCCGTGTGCTCAGCCAGGATGGCAAGCGGCAGGAACGGGTCGTGGCCGGCCTCGGGAGTGACGATGGAGTCGTAGCCCATCTCCTCCATTCGTTTGCCGTAGTCGGCCAGCTCCTTGATCGTCGGGATCATAACCGTTGTCTCTAAGCGCATGTGTGGTTTCCTTTCGTCAGGGGGCGATGAACTCAGCGATCGCTTGGTTGACCAGCTCCGGCTTCTCCCGCTGCAGCCAGTGGCCGCACTCCGGGACGGTGCGCAGGGTCAGGTCCGTGAAGAAGTCGGGCAGCTTGTCGCTCCAGGCGGCGGGGAAGATGGGGTCGTTCTCCGCCCAGAGGACGAGGGTGGGGGCGTGGATCTTGGGGTCCGCGACCGGGTCGGGGCGGCCCAGGGTGCGGAACATGGCGCGGTAGCAGTTGAAGCCGCCGCGCAGGGTGCCGGGCTGGGAGAACACTTCCACGAACTGCTCCTCCTCTTCGTTCGTCCACAGCGATTTGTCGTAGGACCAGTGGGAGAGGAAGTGGCGCAGGTATACCTCCGTGGCCCGGCGGCTGGAGCCCACAAGCTGTTCGGCCAGGGGGAGTTGGTGGAACATCATGTACCAGGTCTCGGTCAGTCGGTCGGGCGCGAAGAAGCGGGCGCCGATGCCGGGATAGACAGGCTGGAAGAGGACAAGTTTGTCCACCAGGTCGGGGTGGGTGCGGGCGAAGCGCTGTGTCCAAACAGAGCCGAAGTCATGGGAGACGATGCTCACCTTGTCGAAGCCGAGGTGCTGCACGAGCGCGCGCAGGTCTTCGGCGAAGACGTCAGCCGTGTAGGCCTCTTCCGGCGGCAGGTCAGGCACCTCCGTGTGGCCGTAGCCGCGCATATCGGGGACGATGACGTCGAAGCGCTCAGCGAGGGGTTTAATGTTGAGATGCCACTCGTAGTAGAAGCCGGGCCAGCCGTGGATGAGGAAGAGAGGCGGGCCGCTGCCCTCACGTACGTAGTGATAGCGCAGGCCGTTGATGGTGGCGTATTGGTGGCTGAAGGCTTCCGTTTCGCTCAACTAGGGGCGGTTCCTATCTAGGGCGAAGGCCCAACCGATCGCGCCCATGCGCCCGACAAGAAACCTACCTCCGGCGGGCTGGAGGCAGGCTATAACTGACTACTGACGTCAACTTTACTAGTTGACGCACTTGCTGGATAGTATATCAGGACAAGCTAGAGGTTCGAGCCGGCTAAAGCAGGCGTTCTAGTACGCACCTCATGAGCGTGCTGCAGTCGTAGCGCCGGCGATGGTAGCGTTCAGGCGCTCGCGGACTTGATCTGCCTCCTCGACTATTCGGTCGATGAGCTCCTTCACCGTCGGCACGTCGTGGATGAGACCCATCGCCTGACCGGCGCTGGCCAGCTGCGAATCGATCTTGCCGTCGTCAAAGACTGCGCCCCCCTGTCCGGCGATGACGGGCAGCAACTCCTCCAGAGTGGCGCCCCGCTCCTCCATCTCCACCACCTTGGCAGCCACGGCGTTCTTGACCACGCGCGAAGGATTCTTGATGGATTTCATAAGGTAGGTGGTGTCTGTCTCCGAAGCGTTGACGAGCCACTCCTTCCAGGCCGCGTGACCCCGGCACTCCTTCGTCGCCATGAAGCGAGTGCCCATGAGAACCGCCTCCGCGCCCAGCGCCAGAGCGGCCGCCAGGCCACGGCCATCAGCGAAGCCGCCGCCGGCCACCACCGGTATGTTCACGGCGTCCACGGCTGCGGGCACAAGTACCAGCGTGCTCACCTCATCCATGCCGGGATGGCCGCCGCACTCGTGTCCCACTACGGCCACAGCGTCGCAGTTGAGCCGTTCGACAGTGCGGGCGTACTTGACCCCCGGCACCTTGTGCATGATCTTCGCGCCGCTGGCGTGCAGCGGCTCCACGATCGCCTCCGGGCTGCGACCGGATGTCTCGATCACTGGTATCTTCTCTTCACACGCGATCTCCACCCAGGCCTCGATTGGCTGCGGACGGAGCGCAGGGAATAGGTTGATATTGATCCCGATCGGGCCGTCGGTCAGGTCGCGGGCCTTGCGGATCTCGGCCCGCAGGTCGTCCAGGCTTTCGAACGTGGACGCCGTCATGAACCCGATGCCGCCGGCGTTGGCCACTGCTGCTATCAGCTCTGCTCGGCTGATCCAGTACATGCCCCCACAGATAATGGGGTACTTGATATCGAAGAGTTCGGTGATCCGTGTTTGGAACATAGCGCAGCTCCCTCAATGGGGTGGCCGCCGCTCGTTGTTGTTTATCACACCTGCTGACACCTGACAAGGGTAATGACCAGCAAGAACCCATTAACCATCCAGAGTATGACGTGTAGGGGGCGGTTACGGCTGTGCCGGGGCGATGCTTGCGGGGTCGATCTCGATGCTGAGCTCATCGCCGTCCGGTAGCTGCACCGCCAGGCGCAGGGGGACATCGCTGTCTGAGGCCGCTTCCGAGAGCTGAGCGGCCCACATGAGGAACAGCGTATCAGCGGCAGCAAGCAGCGATACGGACAGGCTCTGCTGATCGGTGCAGGGGGATGGCGGCAGCAGGGCGCCGATAGCGATGAACGAGCCG
>CBDURB010000119.1:0-5289 GCA_965369585.1 uncultured bacterium | reverse complement strand
ACGATGCGGCCGACGCCGTAGTCCAGCGCCTCCCGCAGATCCAACGCCGATTTGTTGTTGCCGTGGAAGTAGATGCGCTCCGGCGGGAAGTTCACGGAGGCGGCGATAGCCAGCTCGCCGCCGGAGACCACGTCCAGCGCCATCTCCTCCTGGACGAGGATGCCCGCCAGGGCCCGCCCCAGGTAGACCTTGGCGGCGTACGCCACCACCGTGTCCGGGTAGCGAGAGCGGAACTCCGTCTGGAACGCCCGGCAGCGGCCGCGCAGCGTCTCTTCGTCGAAGACGTAGAGCGGCGTCCCAAACTCACGCGCCAGCTCCACGGCGTCGCAGCCGCCCAGCGCCAGGTGCCCGGCCTCGTTCGCTGAGGCGGTCACGGGGAGGATGTCAACCAGGGGGATATTGGTCTCTCGTGCCAACTAATCTACTCCTTTTGGGGGTACGAGGAGATTATACCTGCCTGACGGCAGGCAGGCACGTAGCTGGGGGCCTTGTTCCGCACGCCCAAAGCGGACCACGCCGCGGTTGTCGCAGTGAGAACCATCCCGCCGACTGAAGTCGGCGGCTCAAGCTCAAGCCGCGCACTTCAGTGCGCGGTGCCCGTCCCGCACATTCCACCGCTCACCCCCGCAGCCTCCACTCCCCCTCGCCTGCTTGCTCCACGCGGCCGTCCTCCGCCAGCTTCGCCAGGTGAGCCTCGACCTGGCGCAGCGCCATCGGCATGATGCGGCGGTCCAGCTCCGGGTAGATCGTCCCCAGCATCGCCTGCGCGCTGCTCTTCCCGTCCGCGACCAGGCGCAGGACCTGCTCCTCCCGCTCATGACGGTGGTCGATCAGCTCCTGGAGCTTGCGTGGCACGTCCTGGACAGGCTGACCGTGGCCGGGCAGCATCAACGCCGTGTCGTACCCCTTCAGCCGCTCCAGCGACTCCAGGTAAAGCCGCATATCCCCGTGCGGCGGCGGCGAAATGGCCACCGTGCCCAGGCCCAGCGCAGTGTCCCCGGTAAACAGCGCCCGCTCCTCGCGGAGGTAGATGCAGATAGAGCCCATCGTGTGCCCCGGCGTGTGCACCACCTCCAGGGTGAGACCGCCGACACGCAGCGTGACGCCATCTTCGATAGACACGTCCGGCGTGGCCTCCGCCGCCTGCTGGCGAAAGCGCTGCACCCGCTCCGCGATCGCATTCTGGTCGGCTGGGATGTCGATGTCCTGGGGAGCATCGCTCTGCCAGTCCCGCAGGAAGCGCTCCTCCTGGGGGTGCATCACGATCTGGCCGCCGCTCGCCTGCCGTAGCTGGTGGGCGCCGCTGGTGTGGTCGAAGTGGTGATGTGTCAGCACGATGTACCGCAGCTTCACCTCCGGCCGCTCTTGCAGGTACTCCAGCCGCGCCTTGACCGACTGCTCATCCCCGAAGCCGCTATCGATGAGGGCGCCCTCGCCGTCATCCACAACCAGGTAGACATCGGGCGCCTGGGGGCCGGTGTAGAACCCCGATCCTATCGGGGCTGGGATAGAGTGGATGCGAGGTGTTATCTCCATGATCAATCTGAAGGGGGCTGCGCCTCGAACTCCTCTCGCAGGATAGACATGACCACCGCGTTCACCGGCTGGCCCTTCCGTATGCGGTGAGCGCGCAGCAGCCCCTCCCGCACGAAGCCGCACTTCTCGTAGCAGCGGATACCGCGCAGATTGTCCTCATCTACATGGAGGTCCACACGGCGCAGCCCCATCTCATCGAAGCCGTAGCGCAGCGCCCCCCTTATCGCCTCCGTTCCGTAGCCCCGGCTCCACTGCTCCTTCTCACCGATGGAGATGCCCAACGTGGCCCGGCCCTGCCCCTCGTCGATGGCGTGCAGACCCAGGTTGCCGATGGGCCGGCCCTCGCGCGTCTCGATACACCAGACCACACGGACGGGGTCCCCGCGCATCTCTTCGTACCACTCCCGCTCCGACTCCGGGGTGAGCTCCAAAGCGTCCGACATCGACAGCCAGTAGCGTACATCGGGGTCATTAAACCAGCGCACGAACAGAGACAGATCGCCTTCCTCCACCGGCCGTAGACGCACGCGCTGCCCCTCTAGGATGCTCTCCGATATCAAAGCGGGCTCATGGTATCATAAGCAGCCGAACTGGCGGAACAATGGCATGTCCTGTCCGCTTTGCGGACTCCGATGCTCCGCTCGGAGAGCTCGCCGAAGGAGGCGCCCCGTTGCAAGTGTTCGAGAACGGTCCCCTACGATTGACCAAGGTTGGCCCTGTGGGGCCGTACGCCAACAACGCCTACGTCATCGCCGACCGCGACGCGGGCGAGGCGATCATCGTGGACATGCCCTCCCAGAGCGCCCAGACGCTAGAGGCCGTCCGCGGCCTGCGGGTCACCGCCATCCTCCTCACCCACACCCACCCCGACCACTGGGCGGACTACGACCTGGTCAAGGACACCACCGGCGCCAACGTCTTCTGTCATCCCGCGGAGCGCCTGATGCCCACGGACAAGATAGACCGCCCCCTGGCCGACGGCAACCAGCTTTCGGTAGGAGGGGTGAGCCTCATGGTGATCCATACGCCGGGACACACTCCCGGCAGCTGCTGCTTCCTTGTCGGCCGCCACCTCATCTCCGGCGACACCCTCTTCCCGGGCGGGCCCGGCCGTACCAGCGGCCCCCAGGAGCTCCAGCAGACAATCGCCTCCATCACAGGGAGCCTGTACACCCTGCCCGACGATACCATCGTCCTCCCCGGCCACGGCGACGACACCACCATCGGCCGCTCGCGCCAGGAGTACGCCGTCTTCACCTCCCGCTCCCATCCGGCGGACCTGCACGGCGACGTGCTCTGGGAGTCGGCATAGCCTGTAGCGGCGGCCCTGCCTGCCGGCAGGCAGGCTTCAGGCCTCCGCTACACTCGCCCGGCAAGCAAGCTCAGGGTCGCATTGACGCCGCCCGCAACCGTCCCCTACACTAGCCGTGGCAGGCCGATAAAACCGACGATTCTCCGCCCGATTTCACTCACTCCATGGACACCGAATTCTATCATCGCACCGTCCTCCCCAACGGCATCCGTGTCATCACCGCCGCCATGCCCACGGTTCGCTCCGCCTCCGTCTCCCTGTACGTAGGTACCGGCTCCCGATACGAGCGAGATGAGGAGGCCGGCCTCTCCCACTTCCTGGAACACTTACTGTTCAAGGGCACCAAGAAACGGCCCTCCGCCAAGGAGATATCGGAAGCGATCGACGGGGTGGGCGGCGTCATGAACGGCGGCACCGACCGCGAGCTCACGATCTTCTACGTCAAGGTAGCGCGGCCCCACCTTGACCTGGCCCTGGACGTCCTAACCGATCTTGTGCGGCACCCCCTGCTCGACCCTGGCGAGTTCGAGAAGGAGCGACAGGTTGTGCTGGAGGAGCTGGCGATGGTGGCTGACTCGCCGCAGCAGCTCACCGACCTTCTTATGGACGCCTTACTCTGGCCCGACCAGCCCCTGGGCCGCGATGTCGCCGGCACGCCTGAATCCGTTTCGGCGTTAACCCCGGAGATGGTGGCGGAGTACCTGCGGCGGCAGTACGTGGCCAGTAACGTCGTTATCGCCCTGGCCGGCGACATCGACCACCAGCAGATGGTAGACGCCATCTCGGCCGCGCTCGGCGACTGGGAGCCCGGCGCACCCAGCCACTGGTTCTCGGCGACTAACGGCCAGGGCCCCCGCTGCGGCCTACGCTACAAGGCCACGGAGCAAGCCCACATCAACATCGCCATGCGCGGCCTCTCCCTGAACCACCCCGACCGCTTCGCCCTCTCCTTCCTCTCCACCATCCTCGGCGAAGGTATGTCCTCACGCCTGTTCATGGAGCTGCGAGAGAAGAGGGGGTTGGTCTACGACGTCCACTCCTACGCCACCCACTTCCTGGATACCGGGGCGTTCATCATCTACGCCGGCGTCGACCCCAAGAAGGCCGTAGAGACGATCAAGGTCATCCTGGAGGAGGTCGCCCGCCTGCGAGACGAGGGCCCCACCTCTGAGGAGCTCACCAAGGCGCGAGAGCTCTCCAAAGGACGGCTCCTCCTCCGCATGGAGGACACCCGCGCCGTCTCCGGCTGGCTGGGCGGCCAGGAGCTCCTTCTGGGCAAGGTCCGCAGCATCGATCAGGCGGTGGCCGAGATGGAGGCGGTGACCCTGGAGGACCTGCAGCGCGTCGCCCGCGAGCTGATAGTAGAGGAGCAGCTCCACCTCGCCGTCGTCGGGCCCTACCGCTCCGACAAGCGGTTCGCCCCCCTGCTGCGGCTCTGAGCAACCCCGCCGACTGAAGTCGGCGGCTCCAACAGAGACGAGAAGCCGCGTACTTCAGTGCGCGGTGCAGGCCCACAGCAGCTCCACCTCGCCGTCGTCGGGCCTTACCGCTCGGACAAGCGATTCGCGCCGCTGCTGCGGCTGTAGTCGCGCGCTGCTGCTCGCGCCCGCGTTTGACATCCGGCCACGCGGGAGTATGCTTTGCTTACCCACACCCTCCCGCGTATAGGGCCGGGCCACGCTATGGAACAGCATATCCGCTTCTGCACCGCCAGCGACGGCGTCAGTATCGCCTATGCGACACTGGGCGACGGGCCGCCCTTGGTATACGTCAACGGCTGGCCAGGACACCTGGCGCTGGAGTGGGAGAAGCCGGTGGCGCGGGAGTTCCTCGAAGAACTGGCGGCGGGCGTAACCCTCATCAGATACGATATGCGTGGCAGTGGCCTATCCGACCATGACGTTCCTGAACTCTCACTTGACGCATGGGTGAGCGATCTCGAGGCCGTCGTCCGGCGGCTACAGGTAAATCGGTTCACACTCCTCAGTCTCGGCTTTCTGGCAGGACCCATCGCTATCACCTACGCAGCTTCACATCGGGAGCAGGTCGCTAAGCTCATCCTTTCCAGTGCCTACCTTCACGGCAGCGAGTTGACTACGCCGGAGCGCGGGCGGGCAATCGCGGATTACGTCGCCACCTTCGGGGCGTTTACTACCGTCGACCCTGACATAGACCCAAGCGAGCTAGAAAAAATGCAGGACGCCGTGCAAATCGCGAGGGATGCGGCGCCTGCGCCCGTTCAGGGTGCCGTGGCGAGAGCGATGTTTGATGCCGACGTCAGCGGGCTAGCAGACCGTCTCTCCATGCCGACACTGGTCATGCACGGTCGTCACGACTCGAATGTGCGGTTCGCGCTCGGACGCGCCTTGGCCGCCCAACTTCCTAACGCGAGGTTCGTACCGTTCGAAACCTCGTCGGGTGGTGCCCCTTGGAGGCAGCAG
>CBDURB010000118.1:0-5366 GCA_965369585.1 uncultured bacterium | reverse complement strand
CAGCCCATGACAACGCAGGAGATATCGGCGGCGTTCCCATTCCAGTCGAAGTTCGTTGAGGTGCACGGGTCGAAGATGCACTACGTGGAGGAGGGCGCCGGCGACCCGGTGCTGTTCCTGCACGGCAACCCGACCTCATCCTACCTGTGGCGCAACGTGATCCCTCACGTATCGCCGCTGGCGAGGTGCATCGCCCTGGACCTCATCGGCATGGGAAAGTCGGACAAGCCGGACCTGGAGTACCGGTTCGTGGATCACTCGAAGTACGTCGAAGGGTTCATCGAGGCGCTGGGGCTGCGCGACATCACGTTCGTGATCCACGACTGGGGCTCCGCGCTGGCGTTCCACTACGCCCGCCGGCATGAGGAGAACGTGAAGGGGCTGGCGTTCATGGAGGCGATCGTGCGAACGCTGACCTGGGACGAGTGGCCGGAGCAGGCGCGACAGATGTTCCAGGCGTTCCGGACGCCGGAGGTGGGCGAGAAGATGCTCATCGAACAGAACATGTTCGTCGAGGCGGTGCTGCCGGGGGCGATCCTACGCAAGCTCACGGAGGAGGAGATGAACCGCTACCGCGAGCCGTACGTGGACCCGCCGAGCCGGAAGCCGACGTGGCGCTGGCCCAACGAGATCCCTATCGAGGGGGAGCCGGCGGACGTGACCGAGATAGCGCAGGCTTACAGTGAATGGTTCGGCAAGTCGGACGTGCCGAAGCTGCTGCTGTACGCGCAGCCGGGGGCGATCATGCGGGAGCCGCTGGTGGAGTGGTGCCGGAACAACATGCGCAACCTGAAGACGGTGGAGATCGGCCCGGGGGCGCACTTCGTGCAGGAGGACCAGCCTCACGCGATCGGCGAGGCGATCGCGGAGTGGTACCGCGGGCTGTAGGCCAGAGGTTAGAATGGGCGCTCTTCAACAGATACAAGCGCTATACGAGTACAACGAGTGGGCGAATGACCACGTCCTGGCGGCCGCATCAGGTCTGAGCGAGGAGGAGTTGGGCCAGCAGCTGGGCGCCAGCTTCGAGAGCGTGCAAGGGAACCTGACGCATACGCTGGGCGCGCAGGTGGTGTGGCTGACACGCTGGACGGGGTCAGGGCGGGTGAAGATGCCGGAGCTGGGTGAGGTGCGGACTCTGGACGCGATCACCGAAGGCTACGCGAGCTCTCACGAGGAGCTTCGGCGGTTCGTCGGGTCCCTGGGCGAGGGAGACATCGCGCGGGCGATCTCCTACGTCGACACCCGTGGGAACGCCTACGAACGGCCGCTGGGACCGCTCATGACGCACGTGGTTAACCACGGGACGCACCATCGCGCGGAGACGGCGATGGCGCTGACGGCCCTGGGGAAGCCGCCGCGACAGTTGGACTATCTGTACTTCGAGCTGGAGCGGGCGTAGGCGGCGATGACCGACGCCGGCCGGAGCGCCCTCACTGTATCCGAGGCGTTCTCAGCCCTGGGCAACGAACGGTTCGAGGCGGATGGCGCAACGTTCGCCCGCAACCGGGAGATACCGGATATCTGGGACGCCAACCACGTGGCGCACATCACGGCAGCGACACCCGACGAGATCGACGGTCTGCTGGCGCGAGTGGAGCGCGAGTTCGCGGGGTTCAAACACCGCCAGTTCCGCGTGGAGTTCACGACGCCGCCGGCACTGGAGGCGCGACTAACCCTGGAGGGCTACGAGCGCACCGAAGAGCTGGTGATGCTTCTGGAGGGCGAGCTGCACGGCCAGCCAAAGCGGCATGAGATACGGCCGCTGACCGACGACGCCGGCTGGCAGGCGTACACCACCCTGCACGACCTAGACTGGCGAGAGTACAAGGAGAGGATGCCGGTCACGGGCGGATTCGACGAGAAGACCGCTGAGGCGATGATGCGGTCCAGGCAGCTGAAGACGCCGCCGGTGCGTCACTGGCTGGCCTGCGTAGACGGCAAGCCACGGGCGTACCTCTCCTCCTGGGGAGGAGTAGACGGCGTCGGCATGGTGGAGGACCTGTTCACTCACCCGGACTTCCGCCACCGCGGCCTGGCGACGGCGCTGATCCACCACAGTGTGTCGGAAGCGCGCCGAGAGGGCGCAGGCCCGATCGTCATAGGCGCCGACACCACGGACACGCCGAAGCGGATGTACGCGGCGCTGGGGTTCCGCCCGGTGGCCGTCAAGCGGGAGTACCTGAAGCGGTTAGGGTCGTAGAGCGCGGTCGGAGGCTACGCGCTCTCGGAGGTGGAACCCGTGTCGCCTACCAGCTCGCCGGTCTCAACGTGATACTTCAGCCCCGCCAGCAGGTTGTCCATCCCCTTACGCAACTGCCGCCCGGCTACCAGCCGGTCCAGGAGCGCGCCGATAGGCCCGAACTTCAGCTCATAGTCGGGGGCTACGCTGACGATGGTGCCGTCCTCGACGGACCTGACGGTGAACTCCACCACGTTCCTCTTGATCGGAAGGTTGCTCTCGTAGACATCGATCTTGAAGCCTTCGCCCTCCCGCCAATCGAAGGCGCGTTCCTCGAGATAGCCTTTAGGGCTGGCGAGGTCGCAGTGCCTGGTCGCCCCCTCGCCCCCACTGCTCTCGGAGGTGGAGCGCGAGTGCGACACGCCGGGGTTCCACTTGTAGATGCCTCCCAGGTCTGAGAGCACCTCCCAGACCTTTTCCCTGGGCGCGTCTATTCGAATTTCAGTGCTGAAGCTGCCCATGTACGTGCTCCTTCCGGCGTGTAACTGCTTCCCTACTCAGGTTCAAAGCGGGCTGGAACAGATCAGTCCCGCTTTAACATACGCAGCAGGTTGGCCACCCGGATGGCGGCCTCCACGGCCTCGGAGCCCTTGTTGCCGTGCACGCCGCCGGCGCGGTCCAGCGCCTGCTCCTCGCTGTCACAGGTGAGGACGCCGAAGATGCAGGGGACGCCCGTGTCCAGGGCCGCCCGCTGGATCCCCTCCGCCGCCTGCCCGGCCACGTACTCGAAGTGGGCGGTCTCGTGGCGGATGACAGCGCCCAGGCAGATTACGGCGTGGTAGCGGCCGCTCCCGGCCAGACGCTTGGCGACCACGGGGATCTCGAACGAGCCGGGCACCCAGAAGACATCGTGTTCGCCTACGCCGTAGCGCTGAACCGCCTCCTGAGCACCGGCCAGTAGCTTGTCGGTGATGGAATCGTTGAAGCGGGAGACGACGATGGCCAGGGAGAGGCCAGCGCCGTCCAGTTCGCCTTCGTAGGTGGTGTTATCTGCCACAGGTTTACTCAGATGGATGATCGGGCTCTCATTATAAGCCGTAGGCCGACAGGCTCAAGCCTACCTGCCAATGTCGGGGGCGCGCTCCGTTGCCGGGCCTAACGCCACTCGACAGTGGCGACCTGGACAGGAGTGGATATCCCCTTCAAACTGACCTCCCTCGTCTCTGACACGACGAAGGGGATCGGCCCCGCCTCGATGATCTCCTGGCTGGCGAGGATCTCTCCCCCTTCGGCGAGGGAGGCGATACGGGCGGCCTGGTGGACGCCCTTGCCACCGTAATCGCGGCCGCGGCGGGTGGCCTCCGCGCTGTGCAGGCCGATACGAACCTGGACCGCGAAGCCGTGCTCGCGGCGGTGATCGGCCAGGGTGCGCTGGATCGCCGCAGCGCACTCGACTGCCCTGGCGGCGTCAGAGAAGGCTACGAAGAAGCCGTCGCCGGCGTGCTTGACCTCTTCCCCTTCGTGTTCGCCGAACAGCGAGCGGAGCGTCTGGTCGTGCCAGCGCAGCAGGTCCTCCCAGGCATCGTCGCCTATCGCTTCCACCAAGTTCGTGGAGCGGACGATGTCGGTGAACATGAAGGTCTTGGTGACACGCCGACTGGCCGCGACCGGACGGCCGACCGACCCGGCATCCGGCCCCAGAAGCTCGGCGGCACGGCGGCTGTCAAGGACGGCTCCCAGCCGCTCAAAGGTGGACCTGGCGGCTCGCAGCTCCAGCGTCGCGGCCTCAGAGTCGCCCTCGGCCCGGTTTGCGTCTGCGAGGAGCATGCGGGCCCTGGCGGCCTCGTAGGGGGCGTCGACCTCTTGCCAGAGGCGCCAACCCCGGCGCAGGCTCTCGCAGGCGGCCGTGGCATCTCCCTCCGCCAGTTGGAGCGCTCCACGGGCGCAGGCGGCGCTGGCCTGGAGCGCGGGTGTTCCGTAAGCCTCCGCGATGGCTTCTAGGTCGTCCGCCGCCGACCGGGCGGTCTCGAGATCGTTGGCGGCGATGGCGATCTCCACCTGAGCGGGCAGCAGGCGGGCGCGCGCCAACCGATCCCATGACTCGTCGGCGAGGGCACGGTTGATCATCGTGGCGGCGGCATCCACCTTCCCCTCCGCAAGCCGGACGAGCGCGAGCCCCGGCTGCGGCTCCCGGCCCAGCTCATGGGCCTTGCAGAAGGCATCATCCGCCTGGGACAGGTCGCCCATGCGCAGTCGAATCTCGCCTACCTCGTAGAAGGCACTCGCGGCAAGGTCCGGCGCGAAGCTCTCCAGTTCGTCGCAAGCACTTCGGGCATCCCGTTCCGCATCCGCCCAAGCCCCTCGGAGCCGCATCACCTCAGCCCGGTAGACGCGGCACAGGCCCGGGAAACCAGTGATAGACTGCCGCTCACACCAGTGCTTCGCCGCCTCGGTCCAATCACCGGCGCGGCGGTAGTCGGCCAGGTCACGGCAGGCAGTGATGATGTTGCAATAGATAATGGCCGTGGCGATTGGGCCCAGCTCCCCGCCCACGGCGGGGACCCCGGCCTCGTCGAGCAGAGCCATGCCCTCATCGACTTGGCCCTTTGCCACCAGAATGCGCCCCTGCTCGTGGAGGCCTAGCGCCTGAAGGTCAGGGTCGTTGAAGCGCATCCCTATCTCCAGGGTCTTGGCGGCGTGCTCCAGCGCTCGGTCCGCGTCGCCGCTGTCAAGCGCCTTGTTAGCGCGATCCCGGGCCAGAAAACCGTGCTCGCGCGATTCCGGTATCTGCTGAAACAGCCGCTCCGCCCGGTTAAACCAACCCGCTGCGACAGAGTGAGCGAGCTTGTGTTCATAGTCCCCGGAGAGCTTCAGGGCGAGGAGGGCCGCGCAGTGCCGGTTCCCCGCCTCGGCGTATGCGGCATAGGCGCGCTCTCGCACCTCGATGCAGTTATCGGTGCGCCCGGTCCACCAGGCGGCCTCGGCGAGGCCTTCGAGGTCCTCCGGCGCCAGATCCCCGGACGCATCGGCGGCGCTTAGGAGGTCGAACGCCTCCCGCCAGGCGTGACGGTCAAAGGCGTCCCGAGCTTCTTGGAGGGAATCGTCGGTTGTAGCAGCGTCCTTGGTCATAGAGGTGGCCCTGGTATTCTAGCCGGCGCCTTAGCCGGGCATATCGATGAAGTGACCC
>CBDURB010000117.1:0-5423 GCA_965369585.1 uncultured bacterium | reverse complement strand
GGCCAGTCGCGGAGCAGCCCCTTGGCCACGGCGCTGTCGGTGTACTCGGCATGCCGTTCCATCAGGCCGTGCACGAGGTCGAGGTCCTCCGAGTCCTCCAGCGGCTCCAGCGCCACCATCTCCATGTTGCAGCGGGTCGCGAAATCGCCGGCGGCGTCATACACGTAGGCGATGCCACCGCTCATGCCGGCTCCGAAGTTGCGACCCGTTGAACCCAGCACTAGCACACGGCCGCCGGTCATGTACTCGCAGCAGTGGTCGCCTGCGCCCTCAACCACGGCAATCGCGCCGCTGTTGCGGACCGCGAAGCGCTCCCCGGCCACGCCGCGGGCGAACAGGCTTCCGCTCGTGGCGCCGTAGAGCGCCACATTGCCTATGATGATGTTCTCCTCAGGCGCCAATGTGGATTCCTTGGGCGGGTAGACGATGATCTTGCCGCCGGAGAGACCCTTGCCGAAGTAGTCGTTGGCGTCACCATCGAGCCAGAGGGTGATGCCCGCAGGCAGGAAAGCGCCGAAGCTCTGTCCCGCCGTGCCGTTGAACTTAATGGTGATGGTGTCGTCCGGCAGGCCCTTGAAGCCGTACCGGCGGGTGAGTTCGCTTCCCAAGATCGTGCCGACTGTCCTGTTTACGTTGCGTATGGGGAGCTCGATCGTCACCGGCTCGGCGCGCTCGAGGGCCGGCGCCGCGAGCTTGAGCAGCTCCTGGTCCAGAGCCCGGTCCAGGCCGTGGTCCTGGGGAATGACCCGTCTCCTGGCAACCTCCGGACCGACATCCGGACGGTAGAAGATCGCCGAAAAGTCCAGGCCTCGTGCTTTCCAGTGGTCGATAGCCCGGCGCGTGTCGAGCAGGTCGCTGCGGCCGATCATCTCCTCGAACTTACGGAAGCCGAGCTGGGCCATGATCTCGCGCACTTCCTCAGCGATGAAACGGAAGAAGTTGATGACGTGCTCCGGCTTCCCTTCGAACCTCTTTCGCAGCTCGGGATTCTGAGTCGCAATGCCGACTGAGCAGGTGTCGAGGTGGCACGCGCGCTCCATTACGCAGCCCATAACGACGAGCGGCGCGGTCGCGAAGCCGAACTCCTCGGCTCCTAAAAGGGCGCCGATCACGACGTCACGTCCCGTCTTCATCTGGCCGTCCGCCTGAACGATGATCCGGTCGCGGAGCTTGTTCAAGACCAACGTCTGCTGAGTCTCGGCGAGGCCTAGTTCCCAGGGGACGCCGGCATGCTTCATCGAGGATTCGGGGCTGGCGCCGGTGCCGCCGTCGTGACCGCTGATCAGGACGGCATCTGATTTGGCTTTGGCAACCCCAGCAGCTACCGTACCCACGCCCACTTCGGCTACGAGCTTCACGTTGATTCGCGCCCGCGGGTTCGAGTTCTTGAGGTCGTGGATGAGCTGCGCGAGGTCCTCAATCGAGTAGATATCGTGATGCGGCGGCGGGCTGATGAGCCCAACCCCGGGGGTGGAATACCGCACCTCCGCTATCCAGGGGTAGACCTTATGGCCGGGAAGCTGGCCACCCTCGCCGGGCTTGGCGCCCTGCGCCATCTTGATCTGCAGCTCATCGGCGTTGACTAGGTACTCACTGGTGACGCCAAAGCGGCCTGAAGCCACCTGCTTGGTGGCGCTGCGGCGCCAATCGCCGTTCGGGCTGGGCGTGTAGCGCCGGCTATCCTCGCCGCCTTCGCCGCTGTTACTCTTGCCGTTGATCCGGTTCATGGCGATGGCAAGCGTCTCGTGCGCTTCCGCGCTGATTGAGCCGAACGACATGGCGCCTGTGACAAACCGCCTGAACAGCTCCTCGACCGGCTCGACATCCTCGATCGGCACCGGTTCGCGGTCCGGATTCAGTTCGAACAGCCCTCTTAAGGTTGCCATGCGTTCGCTCTGATCGTTCACCAGCCGGCTGTAATCCCGGAAGACATCGGACTTCCCGGAGCGCGTAGCTTCCTGGAGGAGGAAGATCGTCTTCGGGTTAAACAGGTGATATTCGCCGTCTTGGCGCCACTGGTACTGGCCGCCCCAGTCGAGATCACGCAGACCTCCCTCCCGCGTCGGGTAGGCACGCTTGTGGTGAGATAACGCCTCAGCCGCGATCTCCTCCACCCCGATCCCCTCTATGCGCGATGTGGTCTTGGTGAAGTAGCGGTCCACGAGCCGCTTGGAAAGGCCGATCGCCTCGAAGATCTGGGCGCCGCGGTAGCTCTGGACCGTGGAGATGCCCATCTTCGACATGATCTTTACGACCGCCTTCTTCGTCGCCTTCAGATAGTTGGCCACGGCCTTGTCGTAGGCCGCGCCATCGTTGGGGAGACCGTTGCTGCAAAGCGCCTCAAGGCTGTCGAGGGCGAGATACGGGTTTACGGCCCCGGCCCCGTAGCCGATGAGCAGCGCGAAGTGGTGCCCCTCTCGCGCGTCACCCGTTTCGACGACCAGGCCCACCTGAGTCCGCGTTTTCGCGCGTACTAGGTGGTGATGGAGGCCCGCAACCGCGAGAAGCGAAGGGATAGGCGCGTTGTCAGGGCTGACTCCGCGATCGGATAGTATGAGAATCGTGGCGCCCTTCTCGATTGCATCGTCCGCTCGGCGGAACATCTCATCCAGCGCTGCCTCCAGGCCGGACGGACTCGCCTTTGAGGGGAACAGGATCGGCAGCACCACCGCTCGCATGCCATCCTCGTTGAGCGCCGTCAGCTTCGCCATTTCGAGGTTGTCGAGGATCGGCGTTTCGAGGCTCAGGAGACGGCAACTCTCTGGCCCGGGGTCCAGCACATTTCCCTCGGTCCCGATGACCGTCTTGACGGACGTCACAAGCTCCTCGCGGATGGCGTCCAGAGGTGGATTGGTCACCTGCGCAAACAGTTGCTTAAAGTAGTTGTAGAGCGGTTGCGCCCTGTCCGAGAGCACAGCCAGGGGGGTATCGTTCCCCATTGAGCCGATCGGCTCGGCTCCGTTCTTCATCATGGGGCCGATGATGCGCTTCAAGTCCTCTACCGTATACCCGAAGGCGAGCTGCTGTTCCAGTAGGTCTTCGCCACGAAATCGTGTGGGGGGCTCGACGTCCGGGAGGCTCTCCAGCGGCCTCAGGTTTCGCTCCAGCCACTCTCCGTACGGATGCTCGGCGGCGAGCTTCGCCTTAAGTTCGGTATCGTCAATGATGCGCCCTTCCTCCAGGTCGATGAGGAAGGTCTTTCCGGGTTGCAGCCGCCCCTTGTAAAGTATCCGCTCCGGCTCGATGGGCAGCACGCCCACTTCGGAGGCCATGATGACCAGGTCATCTTTGGTAACGTAGTAGCGCGATGGGCGCAGGCCGTTTCGGTCGAGCGTGGCGCCGATGGACTTACCGTCGGTGAAGGCGATGGAGGCCGGGCCGTCCCACGGCTCCATCACACAACTGTGATACTCGTAGAAGGCCTTCTTCTCCGCGCTCATCGCCTCGTGCCCGTCCCAGGCCTCTGGGATCATCAGTATCATCGCGTGGGCGAGAGAGTACCCCCCAAGCAGCAGGAGCTCCAGTGCGTTGTCGAAGCAGGCGGTGTCGCTACCATCCTCGTCGATAATTGGGAGGATGCGCTGAATGTCTTCGAACAGAGGAGACGCTAGAAGCGATTCGCGAGCCCGCATCCAGTTGATATTGCCGCGCAGGGTGTTTATCTCTCCGTTGTGCGAGATCATCCGATAGGGATGGGCTAACCGCCAGCTGGGGAACGTGTTAGTGCTGAAGCGCGAGTGGAACATAATGAGCGCGCTCTTCACCCGTGTGTCTGATAGGTCGGGAAAGTAGTCCCGTAGCTGGGTGGGCATGAGCATCCCTTTGTAGACCACGGTTCGACAGGACAGGCTGGGGAAGTAGAATGTCGCCGTATCATCGATGCCCGAGTCGTGGAGCGCGTTCTCGAATCGCCTGCGGATGACATACAGTTTCCGCTCGAAGGCGTCATCATCCGCTACGGCTTCTCCTCGCCCGATGAAGACGTGGTACATCTCCGGTTCGGCGGCCTTTGCGGTGGTGCCGACGGAGGCGTTATTCGTCGGGGTCCTCCTCCAGCCGAGGATTTCCTGGCCTTCGTCCTCGACGATCGTCTTGAATAGCGCCATGGCCTGGCTGCGGGCTTGCTCGTCCCGCGAGGCGAAGAAGACGCCGACGCCGTAGCGACCGGCATCAGGTAGCGTAAAACCGAGGGCCGCGCACTCTGGCTGGAAGAACTCGTGCGGGATCTGGATCAAGACGCCTGCGCCATCGCCGGTGTCTTCTTCGGAGCCGGTCGCGCCCCGGTGCGCCAGATGCTCGACGGCGGTTAGCCCCTGGTCGACCAGTTGATGCGTCCTCTGGCCCTTGATGTGCGCGACGAAGCCAACGCCACAGCTGTCGTGTTCGTGGCGCGGGTCGTATAGTCCTTGAGCGGGCGGTAGCCCCGCTTGACTCATCTTCTCTTCCTCCGAAACGTCAGTAGTATTGCGAGGGTCACAGTTGGGAACGCGAGGCCTCCCCATGTCTCGACCGCCGCATGAAGGTGGCCCGGCGATATCCATGCCAAAAAACTCGCTTGAGCGGAGCGAGCCCCCGTATAGGCAGCCGCGATGGTATGAATATCTTTGCATCGACTTCAGCCGCTGTCAACCTTCAAAAAAGTCAGGGTACGTTACATAAACCGGGCAACTTAGAACGCCGCCGGTGACGTGGGCCGGCCAATCTAGACCCAGAACCTGCGCAACCGATCCTTTTGGCCGCTCTTGGCGGGAACTGGGGATCGTCGTGTCCGCCTTGGGTGGAAACCCACGGCCCCCTGCTTGGGAAGAACCCTGATCGGCCCAATTGTTAAGGCCTCAGATTCAAGAGTCGGGGTGAAACCGGGGTAAGCACAGGGTTGCCGCCCCGCTCCTACACATGGGGCGTCAGGAGCCTATACTGCTTGCTCGGCCCGCATGATCCCTCGCGGTGCCTAGGGACCGCCGAGGGGGCTATGGGTTTACTGGACGCACATACTGGAAGGTGACGCAACCGGCGGAACCGTCATCGCAGTAATAAAGAGATGTAAGCTACCGAGTACTGGGTGCGCCTTGACGCGGCCGCGATCCGCTCTACACTCCTCCGTGCCGTCTTGACAGCGCAACGGCGATGCAGTACAGCATTCCACGGAGGTAGCTGTCATGTCACTTAGAGGCCGCGCAGCCATCGTCGGTATCGGAGAGCTGAAGCCGACCCGCCACACGGCGGGAGAGACCACCATCACTATGCTGGCCAGGGCCGGCATCCTGGCCATCGAGGACTCGGGCATCCCCTTCGATGAGATCGACGGCCTGCTTACCCAGCCGATACCTGAGACGCAGGCGCTGGCCCCCTCCACCATGATCGAATTCCTGGGCATCAAGGCCAACTTCGCGGAGATGGTCGACTTGGGCGGGGCCACAGGC
>CBDURB010000116.1:0-5432 GCA_965369585.1 uncultured bacterium | reverse complement strand
GTCTCCGGGTCGTGATGCACAACAAAGGCGGAGCGAAACCCCTCCTCGTCCCATACCTCACACCGCTCCAGGTCCACGGTGAGTACGCAGCCGGGCCCCTCTTTCGCCTTGCGCATCAGCTCCCGAATCCGCTCCTCCGGCAGGAAGACGGGAACGACGCCGTTCTCGAAACAGTTCTTGTGGAAGATGTCGGCCAGGCTGGGCGCGATGATAGCTCGGAAGCCGTACTGCCTCAGAGCCCACACCGCGTGCTCCCGCGACGAGCCGCTCCCGAAGTTGCGACCGACCACCAGGATCGAGGCATCCTTGTAGCCGGGCGCGTTCAAGACGAACTCGGGGTTCGGGCGGCCATCCGGCAAGAAGCGCCAGTCGAAGAACAGCGTCTCGCCCCACCCCTCCCGCTCGATCCGTTTAAGGAACCTGGCCGGTACAATCGAGTCGGTATCCACGTTCAACCGGTCCATGGGCGCGACGATGCCGGTAGTTTTCTTGAATGGTTCCATCTAGGCGACCTCCCACTCCCTGATGTCCACGAAACGGCCGGCGATGGCCGCCGCCGCCGCCATCTGCGGGCTGACCAAGTGCGTGCGCCCGCCCTTCCCCTGCCGGCCCTCGAAGTTGCGGTTCGAGGTGGACGCGCAGCGCTCCCCGGGCTCCAGGATGTCCGGGTTCATCCCCAGGCACATCGAGCAGCCGGCCTCCCGCCACTCGAACCCAGCCTCGCTGAATACCCTGTCCAGCCCCTCCTGCTCCGCCTGCAGCTTTACCCGCGTCGATCCGGGGACCACCATCGCCCGCACGTCTTCGTGCGTCTTGCGACCCCGTACGATCTCCGCCGCCGCGCGCAGGTCCTCGATGCGGGCGTTCGTGCACGACCCGATGAACACGCGGTCAGGCCGGATATCCTGGATCGGCGTGCCCGGCTCGAGGTCCATGTAAACCAGCGCCTGCTCGGCGGCGGCACGGTCGGCCGGCGATGAGAACGAAGCGGGGTCCGGCACGCGCCCCGTGACCGGGACGACCATCCCCGGATTGGTGCCCCAGGTGACGTACGGCTCCAGCTCCGCGGCGTCGATAACAACACTCCTATCGAAGACGGCGCCGGGGTCCGTGCGCAGCCCCCCCCACGCCTCCACCGCCGCATCCCAGTCCCCGTCCTTCGGCGCGTACGGCCGGCCGCGCACGTATTCGAACGTCGTCTCATCCGGCGCTATCATTCCCACTCTCGCCCCCGCCTCAATCGACATATTGCAGACCGTCATCCGCCCCTCCATCGAGAGGGCACGGATCGCCTCACCGGCGTACTCGATCGCGTGGCCGACGGCCCCGTCCACGCCTATCTTGCCGATGATACCCAGGATGATGTCCTTGGCGGTGACACCCGCGGGCAACGCCCCCTCTACCAGCACCTCCATCGTCTTGAGCTTGGCCTGGACCAGGCACTGCGTCGCCAGGACGTGCTCCACCTGGGAGGTGCCAACGGGCATGGCGAAGGCGCCGAAGGCGCCGTGCGTGGATGTGTGGCTGTCACCGCACACAATCACCAGCCCCGGGCGCGTGTACCCCAGCTCCGGGCCGATCACATGGACGATCCCCTGCCGGTCGGACTCCATGCCGTAAAGCTGTATGCCGAACTCCTCGCAGTTGCTCTTCAGCGCCTCGATCTGCTTGCGCGACATCTCATCACGAATCGGCAGCCCGCGGTCGGTAGTCGGCACGTTGTGGTCAACGGTGGCGATAGTGAGGTCGGGACGGCGTACGCTACGCTCGGCAAGCCGCAGCCCCTCGAACGCCTGGGCGGAGGTCACCTCGTGCACCAGGTGCAGGTCCACGTACAGCAGGGAGGGCTTCCCCTCCTCCTGATGCACCACATGCGCATCCCATATCTTCTCGAACATCGTCTTCGGTTTCACGATGGCACCTTCTAGCAGCCCCAAAGAGGCTAGCTGGCATTTACCAGAATACGCTGGGGAGGGCGAATTCGCCATCGCCCTCCCGGCGATCTTCCTACGGGTTAACCCCTACGGGTTAGCCCACACCTCGCTGTCGCGGGCTTGGGGAGAGTGGGCCAGCAGCCGGTTGAGGGCGTTGATCAGCGCCTTTGCGGAGGCGACAACGATATCGGTGTCGGCGCCGCGGCCCACGAACGTGCGGCCGTCCGACTCGATGCGCACCGTCACCACGCCCTGGGCGTCGATCCCCTCGGTGACGGCGTTCACCGCGTACTCGATGAGCTGATTGGGCACGCCGACCAGACCGTTGATGGCGCGATAGGAAGCGTCCACCGGCCCCGTGCCGGTTGAGGTTGTGGTCGTCTCCCGGCCCTCAGGGCCGATGAGGCGCACCTCGGCCGTGGACATGCCCTGGTTGCCGCAGGACACCTGGAGCAGCTCCAGCTTGTAGACCTCCTCCACCGTGCGCCGCTCCTCGGACACCAGGGCGTCCAGGTCCCGGTCATCGATCTCGCCCTTCTTGTCCGCCAGCTCCTTGAACGCCAGGAAAACGCGGTCCATCTCCTCGCGGGTGATCTCGTAGCCCAACTCGTCCAGGCGGGCCTTGAGGCCATGACGGCCGGAGTTCTTGTTGAGCACGATCATGCCGCCCCTGCTCAGCCCGATGTCGCGGGCGTCGATGATCTCGTACGTCTCGCGCAGCTTAGTGATCCCGTGCTGGTGAATGCCGGACTGGTGGCGGAAGGCGTTGGCGCCCACGATCGCCTTGTTCGGCTGAACCGACATCCCCGTGAGCTGGGAGACCAGACGGCTGGTGCGGTGGATCTGAGTGGTGTCCACGTTTGTCGAGATGTCGAAGAAGTCGCTCCGCGTCTTGATCGCCATCACCACCTCCTCCAGGGAGGCGTTGCCCGCCCGCTCGCCGATGCCGTTGACGCAGGTCTCGATCTGGCGGGCGCCGGCGCGGATAGCGACAAGGCTGTTGGCCACGGCCAGCCCTAGGTCGTTGTGACAGTGGACGGAGATCCGCGCCTTGTGGATGTTGGGCACGTTCTCCTGGATCTGGCGAAGGAACTCGCCGAACTCCTCCGGGATGGCGTAGCCTACGGTGTCGGGGATGTTGATGGTGGTCGCCCCGGCCTCAATGCACTCGCTGATCATGCGAAAGACGTACTCAGGCTCGGAGCGGGTGGCGTCCATGGGGGAGAACTCCACGTCGGAGCAGTGCTTCTTGGCGCGGGCCACCTGGGTGCGGGCCATCTCCAGCACCTGCTCGCGGTCCTTCTCCAACTGGTGAAGGATGTGGATATCGGAGACGGAGAGGAATACGTGGATGCGCGGCTGGGCCGCGTGCTTCACGGCGTCCCAGCAGGCGTCCACGTCGCCGGCGACGGCGCGGGCCAGGCCGGCGATGACGGTGCCGCGCACCTCCTTGGCGATGGCGACGACGGACTCGAAGTCGCCCGGCGAGGACGCGGGGAAGCCGGCCTCGATGAAGTCCACCTTCATACGCTCCAGGGCGTGCGCGATCTCCAGCTTCTCGCCGCTGCCCAGGGCGACGCCGGGCGACTGCTCGCCGTCCCGCAGCGTCGTGTCAAAAATCAGTACCCGCTCGCCGGCGGGCGGGGTCTTGTCTTCGCGTGTCATCTACTCAACCTCCATTAGCGATTCCGGTTGTAGCGGAGGCCCTCCGCTACGTTAGCGGTTCCAGGCTGGCCCTCCCCCGACAAAGATCGGGGAGGGCCGGCGAAGGTTGAGGCTGCGTGCCCGGTACCGCGGCTTAAAACCCGCGGTGGCGCTATCCTCCGATGCCCCAGCCTTCAGGCTGAGGCGGAGAGTCCACTCAATCGTCATGCCAAACATCACTACTACTTCCCCAGCGCGGCGCGCCAGAATGCTGGCGCGCCCTAATCCTTCTTCTGCAGCCAGGGCATCATCGACCGCAGCTCCTTGCCCACCTGCTCTATCGGGTGCTCGGCGTTCTGCTTGCGCAGCGCCATGAAGCTGGGCCGGCCCGCCTGGTTCTCCAGAATCCACTCACGGGCGAACGCCCCGGACTGAATGTTCCCCAGGATCTGCTTCATGGACTGTTTCACACGGTCGTCGATCACCTTCGGCCCGCGGGTATAGTCGCCGTACTCCGCCGTATCGGAGATCGTGTAGCGCATGTAGGCCATGCCGCCCTCGTGGATGAAGTCCACCAGCAGCTTCAGCTCGTGCAGGCACTCGAAGTAGGCGACCTCCGGCTGGTAGCCGGCGCTGACCAGCGTCTCGAACGCCGCCTTTATCAGCGCCGTGACACCGCCGCAGAGCACTGTCTGCTCCCCGAACAGGTCGGTCTCAGTCTCCTCAGCGAAGGTAGTCTCCAGCACCCCGGCGCGGGCGCAGCCGATCCCCTTGGCGTAGGCCAGCGCAACCTCTCTAGCCGTTTCCGTGGCGTTCTGGTGTACCGCCAGCAGCGCCGGCACCCCCAAACCCTTACTGAACAGCTCGCGCAGGCCGTGGCCGGGCGCCTTGGGAGCGATCATCGTCACGTCCACGTCCGGCGGCGGCTGGATCTGGCCGTAGTGAATGTTGAACCCGTGGGCGAACATCAGCATATTGCCAGCGCTGAGACCGCGCTCAACGCTCTCCTGGTAGACCTGCCGCTGCAATTGGTCCGGGACGAGCATCATAATGATGTCCGCCTCCCGCGCCACCTCCTCCACGCTGCCCACGCGGAGGCCGGCGTCCTGGGCAAGCTGCCGGGACTTGGAGCCCGGATGCAGGCCGACCATCACGTTGCAGCCGTTATCGTGCAGGTTGAGGGCGTGAGCGTGCCCCTGCGACCCGTAACCAATGATGCCGATCGTCTTTCCCTGTATCAGCTCCAGCTTGGCGTCGCTCTCATAGTAGATCTTGACCACGGTATGCTCCTTGCTCTACTTGACTGAATAGGGCGGCTCGAACCCCTGATAACGCTCCGGCTCCTCATCCTCATCCCTCGGGTGGGAGACGGCCGAGCCCCGCAGCATCGCCACACGGCCCGTACGCACCAGCTCGATAACAGTGTAGTCACTCAGGAGCTCGAACAGGGCGTCCACCTTCGCTTCGTCCCCCGTGACCTCCAGTATCACCGATTCCGAGGAGACGTCCACAATACTAGCCCGGAACAGATCAGCGATCTCGATGATATGGCTGCGGTTGCCGGCGTCCACCCGCACCTTGATCATGGCCATCTCTCGGCTCACGATCTCCTCGGCGGAGATGTCCCGGATGTTCACGACATCTACAAGCTTGTCCACCTGCTTGACCACCTGCTCGGCGTCCGTGCTGGCGTCCACGACGAACGTCATGCGGGAGAGACCCGCCGTCTCGGAGTGGCCGACGGCCAGGCTTTCGATGTTGAAGCCGCGCTGGCGCCACTTCGATACGATGCGGTTGAGCACGCCGGGACGGTCTTCAACCAGCGCTATTATCGTGTGCGGCTGGATCTTGTCT
>CBDURB010000115.1:0-5441 GCA_965369585.1 uncultured bacterium | reverse complement strand
GGAGAGGAGACCGGAGATGCTCCTGAAGGGCAAGGTGAGCATTATCACCGGCGGCAGTATGGGCATAGGAAGGGCCATAGCGAACGCCTTCCTTCGTGAAGGTTGTCACTGCGTCCTGGCCGCCAGAGGTGAACAAGCCCTCGCCGCAGCCGAAGAGGAGTTGGCGGCCACAGGCCCCGGGGGCAAGGCTTTCTCCGCAGACGTCGCCAATGAAAAGGATGTGCAGTCGCTGGTTGACTTCACATTGGAAGAGTTTGGGGCCGTAGACATCTTGGTGAACTGCGCTGGTATCTTGGGTCCCATCGGGCCCAGCACCAATGTAGACACCGACAAATGGTGGGAGACGCTGGAGATCAACCTGCGGGGGACATTTCTCTGCACCCAGTTGGTCCTGCGTACCATGATCCAGCAGGACAGACGGGGGAAGGTCATCAACCTCGCTGGCGGCGGCGCAGCCTCGCCGCGTCCCCGCTTCAGCGCTTACGCAGCCTCCAAAGCGGCGGTGGTAAGGCTCACGGAAACCTTGGCCGAGGAGACCAAACAATACGGCATCGACATTAACGTCATCGCCCCCGGCGCCGTCAACACCAGGCTGTTAGACCAGGTGATGGAGGCAGGAGAGGCCGCTGGCAAGGAGTACCTGGAGCAGTCTTTACGGCAGAAGCAGGAGGGCGGCGTTTCCCCCGAAGTCGCCGCTGAGCTGGCTGTCTTCCTGGCCTCCAACCGAAGCGATGGGCTGACCGGTAAGTTTATCAGCGCGGTTTGGGATGACTGGCGTAGCCTGCCTGGGCGAATTCCGGAGGTCATGCGCTCCGACATTTACACCCTCCGCCGCGTGACGCCGGAGCAACCGTAGAGTGAGTGATGCCCGGTTGCTGTAATCTTACAGCGGCTCCTTAAACCTCGGTTCCCGGGCGTTTGAAGGAGTGGGAAAACAGCTGAACGCTGGCGGAGGACAGGTCAGGCGCCAGATCGTCACCGCACTGGCGTGCGGGGACTGACCGCTAGCGGAGCTCAGAGCGCTTTGCGGTCACCAGCTCCGCCTCCGCCATCTTCGCCTCCGCCATCTTGGCAAGTGCCTTCTGGGCATCCTCATTGAAGCCCCGCACCGTCACCCGGCTGTAGTGGTGGTCGATGAATTTCTCGAGGAGTTTGGGCGGTGTCGTGACGATGTGGGCTCCGGCCAGCACCGCTTCCTGGACATCCATGGCGGTCCTGATGCTACCGACGATGATCTCACTCGGGTAGTCCCAGTGGGTGAGCCACTCGACGGCGTTGCGAATCACCTCGGCGGCGTCATGTCCCTCGTCGGAGATGCGGCCTCCGAAGATGCTGATGTAGGTCGCGCCGGCCTTCGCCCCCAGGACTACCTGACCGAAGGAGAGGCAGGCGGTCATGTTGACCTTGATACTCTCATCGACCAGAGTCCTCACCACGTCGAGGCTGGGCTCGCCGCTTTCGTTGATGACGGGGATCTTCACAACGACGTTATCAGCCCAGGTAGCAAACAGCCTCCCCTGCGCCAGCATCTCGGCGTGATCGTTGGTCGTAACCTCCACGCTCACGGGGCAGGGGTGGATCAGTTGGCAAATCTCTTTGGCCCGCACCTCCATGTCATAGCCGCCGTGCTTCAGCATAATGCTTGGGTTGGTGGTTACCCCATCCAGTATGCTGTAGGCTTGCCACTTGCGGATCTCATCCAAGTCAGCGGTGTCCAGAAAGATCTTCATCTTAAGGCTCTCCTTCTTCGCTAAGGATCTGTCTCACGGCGGCCAGCAGGCTGGTGGCCACTCTAGAACCGTTCACCGTTGGGGGTTTCATCTTGAGCGAGCGGGGCCGCCGAATCAATATCGGCTTGCACCCCGCCGCCAGTCCAGCCTCGACATCTTTCATTCCGTCACCAACCATATATGACGTCGCCAAATCGACCTGGAGGTCGCAAGCGGCTGTCAGGAGGAGCCCCGGCTGTGGCTTGCGACACCGGCAGGTTTCTCGCAGCTTCGAGACGAGCGCCTGAGGGTGATGAAGGCAGTAGTATATGGCGTCCAGATGGGCTCCGGACGCCGCCAGCCCTGCCCGCATTCGCTCGTTCAACGCTTCCAGAAAGGGCGCTGAGCATTTCCTCTTAGCGATCCCCGGCTGGTTAGAAACGACTACGGTCAGCCAGCCCTTCTGGTTCAGGAGGCGTATCGCCTGCTTGGCGCCGGGCAGAAAGCGGAAGTCTGCAAGGGTGTAAGGGGAGTCATACTTCCCCTCCTCCGCGTTGTAGGGAGCGGCGTTGATCACCCCATCACGATCCAGAAAAACGGCCCGCTTCATCTTAGCTCTCGGCGATTCGCTGTTTGAGGGTGCCGCAGATCAAGTGGTGAAGAGCCACGTGATACGATTCCACCAGCAGTGTCCCAAGGGGCTCGCTGTCGCAGGGGACGACGATGCAGACGTCCGTCGTCTGGAGCAGCGCCCCCCCGCCGAACCCGCTCATGCCGATGGTGCTCGCTCCCCGCTCCTTGGCAAGAGCCATCGCCTGGACGAGGTTCTGGGACCAGGGGCCCGCCTCGTCAGACCCTGACCCTCCATGTACGGATAGGCCCACGACCACGTCGTTCGCCGCTAATGAGGGACGAAGCTGCTCTACGAAAATGCTCTGGAACCCCTGGTCATTGGTGAGGGCGCTTACCAGCGGGATATTGTCGACGAGGCTCATGGCCCGCACCCGTTTCTTTTCCGGAACGGAAGTGTACTTCGCCAGGTCGCTGGCGAAATGGGTGGCTGTGGACGCTGAGCCACCGTTTCCTATCGTGTAGACGGTGCCGTCCCTCTCCCAGGCCTCGTACAGGAGATCGATGGCCCGGGCAATATCGCTCCGCGAAAGGGTGCGGTTGACCTCATCCATTGCCTGGAAGTAGTCCTCGATAAAGGTTTTGCTGTCCATTAATGCTCTCTCCAAGACAGGCTAGAAGTTTATGACGACCTTGGAACCCTCGAAGTCGATGTGATAAGGCATCTCGTGCAGCCCTTGTTGCGTCATCGCCTCCCGCAGGTTCGGTTTGACGCCGTTTTCGCAATACAGCATCAGGAATCCGCCGCCGCCGGCGCCGACGATTTTACCTCCCGTCGCTCCGCTCTCGCGGGCGATGCTATACCAGCTATCGATCTGGCTGCCAGAGATCTTGTCCGACATCCGCCGTTTCGCCTCCCAGTGCAGGTGCATGAGCTCACCAAAGCGGCACAGATCGCCTTTCTCCAGCGCTTCCCAGGACTGATGCCCCAGCTCCTTGATCAGGGTGAGGGACTCCGTGACCGTGGGAGCCCCGGCGGTCAGCGCCGCGTTCTGGCCGGTAAGGACATCGCCGGCCCGGCGCTGCAGACCTGTATAGAACAGAAGCACGCTATTTTCGAACTCCTGGGCCAGCGCATGGGTTGTAGAAAGCGGTTTGACCCGGACCTGGCCTTGCTTGTCGATCTCCATGGAGCAGATACCGCCGATGGCGGCGATGTACTGGTCCTGCTTGCCCACGGGCTCGCCCAGGATCTCCGCCTCAATGTGGAAGGCTTCCTCGGCGAGGTCTTGGGCCGGAAGCTGCTCACGCTTGAAGGTGTGCAGCGCGTGCAAGAGGGCCACGGTAAAGGTTCCCGAGCTGCCCAAGCCTGTGTTGGCCGGCATGTCAGCGACGGAGACGATCTCCACGCCCCGGTCCACCCCAACGAGGCGCATCGCTTCGCGGATGATGGGGTGTTCGATTTCGTCCACCGTGTCCACGATCTCCGTCTTGGAGTAGCTGATGCGGATGCTATCTTCGAAGCGGGGGTTAATAAGGATGTACACGTACTTATTGATGGTAGCGCTAACGAAGTGGCCGCCGTAGCGACTGTAGAAAGCGGGCAGATCGGTGCCACCACCACCCAGCGGAAGTCGTAGGGGTGCGCGTGTAATAATCATTTGATTGTCACTCCTGATGCGACGAGGCGGCTGAATTCCGCCAGCCCATCCGGCGAACCCACCTCATAGAATCTCTGATCGGTCTCGTAGGCCAGGAGTTGGCGCTCCTGGATAAGCCGCCCATACATCTCCTCCTGGGAGTAGATTTGCCCCGGCGGCACAAACTGTAGAGCCTCCTTGCGCAGGACGGATACTCCATAGTTTATATAAACCATTTCAGGCGTTTGCTTCTCCTTGTCGTACACTTTCACAAAACCATCGGCAGCGGCGACGTTGCTCCGCTCGTACCGGTTCTCGTTTCGGTATATCACCATGAGCGCCAGTCTGTCCTGGCGCCGGAAGTGGGCCATGACGGCTGCGTAGTCCAGGAGCAGATACGAATCACAATAGGTGAGAAAGAACTCGTCGTCTAGCAGCGGCTCCGCCCGCTTCAAGGCCCCCGCCGTCCCCAGCAGCCGCCGGCCGTCCTCGCTGTAGCGGATGTCAACGCCGAATCCGCTGCCGTCTCCGAAGTGCCTCTTCACAATGTGGCCCAAATGACCAACGCAGAGGACTACGCTCATGATGCCGTGCCGCCGCAGCAGTTCAAGCTGATACTCCAAGAAAGGCTTGCCGTGAACCATGATCATTGGTTTGGGTATGCGGTTCGTAAGGGGCCGGAGTCGGATCCCCAAACCACCGGCAAGGATCACAGCTTGCATCGATCTCGCCCCCAAGTCAGCGGGCGACTGCAGGGCGGAGACCAATCACGAGGCCTGCCCTTACGCATGCTCCGAGAAGAAGCACGCCCGCTCCACAGAGTTCATTGGTAGTAACACTGAAGCCGACAGGAAGTTAACACGAACTACTAGGGAGGGCAAGCGTCGGCGAGAGCCCGTCAGTGGCGGCGGGGACGGCCCGGCCCTGCCGCGCCCGTCCGACGCTTGACCCACACCGGTACGGTCTCGATAATTCTTCTAAGCCTGCAGCCACGATACCCGGCGACGATGGTGAGAGCCTAACTCATTGAAACCTGCTGTCGAAAGGATCAAGGCCCTCGGTCGCCATGACCTGTTCGTGGCCGTGGTGGTCCTCGCGGCGGTCCTGGCGCTGGCCTTCCCAGAGGTCGTGTTCGGCGGCAAGACGTTGCTCGGGGGGTCTGCCGGTGTCATGGGCCTATCTCCCCCCTACGGCTATGATGGTGACGTCCTGTTCAACGACTTTAGGCTGGACCCGGGCGCCTCCTCCTGGCAGGTGGAGCCGTGGGCGCGCAAGGTGCGCCAGGCCTATGCCGACCTAAACGTCCCCCTCTGGAATCCCAACGCCGGCGCCGGTGCCCCTCTCCTGGCCAACATGCAGTCGGCCGTCTTCAATCCCCTTCGGCTCCCGGTTCTCATTTCGCCGGGTCCCTCTATGTGGGATGTCTATCTCCTGGGGCGGTTCCTCCTCGGAGGGCTTGCCGCCTTTCTATTCGCCCGCCGAGTAGGCATGGCGGTGCCAGGGGGCTTGGTCACGGCCACGG
>CBDURB010000114.1:0-5444 GCA_965369585.1 uncultured bacterium | reverse complement strand
GCCCAGAACCAGCAGACGGTTCATGAAGACCCCACACATGAGGTCCACCCACTGATTCGTCGCATCCACGGGATCGATGGCGGCATCCAATTCCCCCCTGGCTTGATAGCGGGTGAGAAGATCCCGGATGCCTTTGCGCCACTTGTCCATCAGCTCTTGGTGCGCAGCCAGGGCCGCCCCATCGCCCCGCAAAACCTCCACGATTACCACCCGCAGGAGGTCAGCGTTCTCGTCCCATAGGCGGGCGCTGGCGACGGCGTTGGCCGCCAGCTGCTGATCGAGCGGGATCTCTCCAGGTAGGTGCTCCAGCTCGTCCAGGGCAGTCATGAAGCCGCGCTGCTCGTATAGGGCCTTCACGATGGCTCTCTTGGAGGGGAAATGGTAGTAGATGGCGGCCTCGGTCAGGCCGATGGAGCCCGCCAGGGCTCGAATAGAGGTGCCGTGGAAACCGTTGCGGGAGAACAGCCGTAGAGCGGCTCCCAGGATGCGGCGTCGGGTTCTATCGCCGCCCCTGGGGGACGAGCCGGGTTTCGCGGAGACACGTCTTGACATGCAAGTCACCTTATGTTAGCCTAACGGTCGTTAAGTTAACGTGCGTTAGGCTAACATACTGCCAGTCGTGCGTCAATAGCCGCTTAACCGGACCTGCTTGTCATGCCAGACACAATGCTCGCCGCCAGGCTTCACTCCGCGGGCGCTCCCCTGAAGATCGAGGAGTGCCCCGTACCGGCTCTTGCACCCGGCGAGGTGGTGGTGCGCGTACTCGCCTGTGGCGTCTGCGGCTCCGACGTGCACATGTGGCAGGGGACCGTGCCTGTGGCCAGGACACCCATCGTGCTGGGCCACGAGATCGCCGGCAGGGTGGCGAGCTGCGGCCCGGACTCCTCTCCCTGGAGTGTGGATGACGCCGTGATAGTGCGTGCCGCGAGCGGCTGCGGGGGTTGCCGCCACTGCGCAGGCGGACACGACAATCTCTGCCAAAACCAGCACGTCCTGGGAATGGATCGGGACGGCGGCTTCGCCCGCTACGTCAAGGCGCCCGCAGCCAACCTGTTGCCCCTGCCCGACGGCGTCCCCTTCGAGGTCGCAGCCATCCTGTCTGATGCCGTGGCCACCCCCTATCACGCCCTGATGGAACGGGGGGCCCTCCAGCGCGGCGAGAGCGTGGCGGTATTCGGCTGCGGCGGCCTGGGCACTCACGCTGTGCAGCTGGCTAGATTGCTGGGCGCCGGCAAGGTCATCGCAGTAGACGTGCACCCACCAGCGCTGGCTCGGGCGAGGGAGCTGGGGGCTGACGCGACGGTCGACGCCACATCAGAAGCGCCGCACAAGGCAGTCCAGCAGCTCACGGGCGAGGGCGTGGACCTGGCCCTGGAGTGCGTCGGGCGCCCGGAGACGATCGCTCAGGCGGTGCGCAGCCTCCGGCCCGGAGGCCGCGCCGTAATCGTCGGCATGGGACGAGAGCCCATCGGTCTGCCGCCGCCCGCCCTGTTCGCCTGGCGGGAGTACAGCGTCCTGGGCTCTTTCGGCAGCACACGCAGTGATTTAGAGCGGGTGATTGAGTTGGTGCAGTCGGGGCAACTGGACTTGGGCCGCTCCATCAGCGCCCGCTTCCCCCTGGAGCAAGCGAACAGGGCTCTGGAGATGCTGGAGAGCAAAGAGGGCGACCCGGTGCGGCTGGTGATCTTGCCCTGGGAGGGAGCTTAGGCTATGGCCAGCGAACGGCGCCGAGAGCAGCGACCGCGCTCCGTCGGCGAATTCATGAAGAGCGGCGATTGGAGCGACTACTGGACCACCCGGATCAGCCGCGCTGAGGAGGGACGCATCTGGGTGCGCGGCTATCCCCTAGAGGAGATCATCGAGAAGCTCTCTTTCGTGGAGGCGATGTGGCTGCTGCTGCGGGGCGAGCTGCCCACCAAACAGCAGGCCGCCATCTGGGAGCTGACGATGAAGGTGGCTATGGACCAACAGTTCATTAGCTCCGCGACCGGTGCCGCCCGTTTCGTGGCCTCCGCCCACCCTGAGTCGCCCATCCCCGGATTAGCCGCCGGTATCCTCGCCCACGGCTCCGTTACCGGCTCCCCCCGGCCGGCGGCGGAGATGATCTACAGCGGATACGATCTTGTGCAGCGGGACGGGCTTAGCAGGGAGGAGTCTGCCGCCCGAACGGTAGACACGTACCTCCAGAAGCAGGAAACGGTACCCGGCTTTGGCCACCCCATCCACAAAGAGACGGAACCGCGGGCGGAGCTCCTGCGGCGCAAGGTGCAGGAGCTAGGAGGCTGGGGGGAGAAAGCGCAACTGCTCGAGGCGATCCAGACCGCCCTCAACCAGCGGTTGGGCAAACCCCTGCCTATCAACCTGGCGGGCATGATGGCCGCGGTCTACTGCGAGCTCGGCTTCAACCCGGTCGAGATCGAGGCCCTGGCCGCCGTCGGCTACGGCTACGCCATCGTCGCCCACGTAGTCGAGGAGATCAAGGAAGGTGTGCCGCTCCGAATTATCCCCGACGCTTTGGGAGCAAAGTACGCTGGCCCGCCGGAGCGCCATATCCCGGACGACCGATAAGGAGGAATCGCTGTGGACTACAGCCGCTATCAGACGCTGCTAATCGAAAAGGACAAGGACGGCGTGGCCGTCGTCACCCTCAACCGGCCGGAGAAGCGCAACGCCGTCAACATTCCGATGCACCGGGAGCTGGAGGAGATCTTCGTCGATCTGTCCAACGACGATGAGATCCGCTCCATCGTCCTCACCGGCGCTGGAAAGGCCTTCTGCGCCGGCGGCGACGTCGAAGGGATGGAATCGGGGGACTTCCTCGCCACCACCAAGGGCCCAAGCGTGCCCTTCCACATGGTCCGCCGCCTCATCGTCAACCTGCTGGAGGTGGAGCAGCCCATCGTGGCGGCGGTCAACGGCGACGGCGCCGGCCTGGGCGCTACAATCCCCTTGTTCTGCGATATCACCGTCATGGCGGAGTCCGCCCGCCTGGCCGATACCCACGTCCGTATGGGGCTGGTGGCCGGCGACGGGGGCGTCGTCATCTGGCCCTGGCTGGTGGGGATGGCCCGCGCCAAGGAGTACCTCCTCACCGGCCAATGGATCGACGGCAAGGAGGCGGAGCGCATCGGGCTGGTGAACTACGCCGTACCGCGGGAGCAGGTCATGCCCCGGGCTATGGAGATAGCGCGCCGCCTGGCCGAAGGAGCGCCCCTGGCCGTCCGCTGGACCAAGTACTCCCTCAATAAGCTCCTCCGCGACCACGTCAATCTGGCGTTGGACTCCTCAATGTTCCTGGAGGCGGCCACCATGCATAGTGAAGACCTGAAGGAGGCGACCGCCGCCTTCTTCGAAAAGCGTAAGCCCCAGTTCAAGGGGAGATAGGAGGTCGTGATGTTCAAGACGGAGCTGACGGAGAAGCTGGGCATCGAGTACCCGATCATCCAGGCCGGCATGGGCGGCGTCGCCATGGCCGAACTCGTGGCAGCCGTCTCCGAAGTCGGTGGCCTCGGCGTCATCGGCGCCGCCCTGATGACCCCGGACGCCCTGCGAGACGAGGTGCGCAAAGTAAAGGATCTCACCGACAAGCCGTTTGCCGTCGACCTCCTCCTGGCCAAGGACTGGCCCGGCCAGGAGGAGATGATCCAGGTCATGTACGACGAGGAGGTGCCGGTGTTCGCCTCCGGCCTGGGCAGCCCCGCCCCCTACGAGGAGAAGATGCATGATCACGGCATGACGATCATGGCCGTGATAGGCACCGTCCGCCACGCCCATAAGGTCACTGACGGTGGCACGGACATCGTCATCGCCCAGGGGACCGAGGGCGGCGGCCACACCGGGCGTATCGCGACCATGGCCCTGGTGCCCCAGGTGGTGGACGCCATCGCCCCCACGCCGGTCGTGGCCGCCGGCGGCATCGCCGACGGCCGCGGGCTGGTGGCAGCCCTCTCGCTGGGGGCCTGCGGCGTCTGGGTGGGCACCCGCTTCGTCGCCACCCGGGAGGCCGCCAGCCACGACAACTACAAGCACAAGATCGTGGAGGCCACCGAAGAGGGCACCCAGGTCACCAAGTGCTTCACGGGCAAGGACTGCCGCGTCATCAAGAACCGCTACATGGACCAGTGGGAGGACCGCCAGGGGGAGATCAAGCCCTTCCCCTTCCAGATGATGGTCGATAGCAGCAAGATGGACGCGGCGATCGGCCACGGCGACACGGACCTGGGGCTCATGCCCGCCGGTCAAATCTCCGGCGCGATCCAGGAGGTGAAGTCTGCGGCGGACGTGGTCCGGGAGATGATGGAGGAGGCGGAAGAGGTGCTCCAGAAGCTGGCGAAGAAACACCTGGAGCTGCAGGCGGCCCAGTAAGCACTGCGAAGGAAGGAGGCGTCCAATGCCCTACGAACTGCTCCTGACCGAGAGGCGCGACAAGGTGGCGCTGGTTACCCTCAACCGCCCCGATAAGCGCAACGCCCTCTCCATCGCCCTGCGCAACGAGATCGACCAGTGCCTCCAGGAGCTGGAGGCCGACGACGCGGTAAGCGCGGTGGTCATCACAGGCGCCGGGCCTGTGTTCTGCGCGGGGTTCGACACCACGGAGTTCTCGCCCGACAAGCTTCAGGCGGTGGAGGAGTCATCCAGCCGCTATCACCGGCGGCTGGCCGAGTTCGGAAAGCCGCTAGTGGCGGCGGTCAACGGGTCGGCGATGGGCGGCGGTCTCGATCTGGCCGTGCTCTGCGACGTGCGGATCGCGGCGGAGGGGGTTGTCTTCGCCCACCCGGAGATCAAGTTCGGGGCCCCCGTCCTGTTCGGCCCCCTGCGGGAGATCATCGGCGGGGGCCTGGCCCGCGACCTCTGCCTGACGGGCCGCCGCATCGATGTCCAGGAGGCCTACCGCATCGGCCTCGTGAGCAAGGTCGTCGCCGGCGACCGTCTGCTGGACGAGGCCGTCGCCTACGCCAGCACCATCGCCGAGGCGCCTCTTCCCGCCCTCAAGGCCACCAAGCGGATGATCATCGACACCTACACCTGGGAGATGGCGGAGGGGGGCGGCCTCTTCGGCGGGCTCCAGCCGCCGGCCCGCTAGGGGCAGACATGGGCCCTTCGACCCTTCGACGTCGCTCAGGGCAGGCTCCGCTCAGGACAGGCCCGCTGGAGGGTGTCCACATCGTCGACCTGAGCATCGGGCAGATGGGGCCCGCGGCCACGACCCTCCTGGCCGATATGGGCGCAGAGGTGATCAAGATCGAGTCCCGCCACGGCGATCCAGGCCGCGGGGTGGAGCTCCAGTCCAACGGCGCCTCCGCCTTCTTCCTGACCCACAACCGGGGCAAGAAGAGCATCACCCTCAACCTGCGCCATCCCGAGGGCAAAGAGGTCGTCTACCGGTTGTCCGCCCGCGCCGACGTCTTCGTGCAGAGCTGGACGCCGGGGGTGATCGAACGTCT
>CBDURB010000113.1:0-5471 GCA_965369585.1 uncultured bacterium | reverse complement strand
AGAAGCCCTCAAGTACGCCTTTACTGTCCCGGTCATAATCTGGGGCGAGGGTGATGTCGAGATCGGCTGGGAGGGGGAGCATGGCTGAGAGATCAGCTAAGGGGGGCCGGGCGCCCTCCAGGCGAAGGCCGCGCGCGGACGCCGGCAGCCGAAAGCGGGCTGTCCTCAGCCTGCACAACACTCTCACCGGCAGCAAGGAACCGTTCGCGCCGTTGGAGCCGGGGCCGGTAAAGATATACACCTGTGGGCCCACGGTGTACCGCCATGCCCACATCGGCAACCTCCGCACCTATCTGATCGCCGATTGGCTGCGACGCCTTCTGGAGGCCAGCGGCTATCGCGTGCGCCACGTTAAGAACATCACCGACGTGGGACACATGCGACAGGAGATGCTGGAGCGCGGTGAGGATAAGGTGATCGCCGCCGCCCTGGCCGAAGGGAAGACGCCCGCAGAGATCGCCCGCTTCTACACCACCGCCTTCCTGGAGGACGAGGAGAAGCTCAATATCCTGCCCGCGCACGTCTTCCCCCGCGCCAGCGAGACCGTTGAGGAGATGGTAGAGCTGACGCGGACGCTGGTGGAGAAGGAGTTCGCCTACGAGTCTGGCGGCAACGTCTACTTCGCCGTCGACAGCTTCCCAGAGTACGGCAAGCTGTCCGGCCAGGTCAGCAGCGGGCTGGAGGAGGGCGTCCGCGTACAGGCTGACCCGCTTAAGCGGGACCAGCGGGACTTCGCCCTCTGGAAGGCGGCTGAGCCGGGCCGGGAGTTGGTCTGGCCCAGCCCCTGGGGTGACGGCTTCCCCGGCTGGCATATCGAGTGCTCGGCGATGGCGGCCAAGCACCTGGGGCCGCGTATCGACATCCACACCGGCGGCGTCGACAACATCTTCCCCCATCATGAGGATGAGATCGCCCAGAGCGAGGCGGCGTTCGGGCACCAACACGTAACCTACTGGGTGCACGGCCCGCACGAGCTGGTGGACGGGGTGAAGATTGCCAAGTCCAGCGGCAACACCTACACGCTGTCAAACCTGGAAGCACGCGGGTTCGAGCTGCTGGCCTTCCGTTACCTCTGCGCTACTGTGCACTACCGTGCCCGCATGAACTTCACGTTCGCCAGCCTGCGAGCGGCCCAACTGGCGCTCTGCCGTCTCAGGCTAAAACTGAGTGAGCCCGGCGGCAGGGTAACGAAGACCGCCCGCGCCGATGGCGAGCGCCAGCGGAGGCGGTTCTGGGCCGCCGCTGCCGATGACCTTAATCTGCCCCGCGCTCTAGCGATCGTCTGGCAGGTCGGCAGATCCCGCCTGCCCACGCCGATCAAACGCGAACTGCTGATGGACTTCGACCGTCTCCTGGGACTCGACCTGGTGCAGCCGGCGCCGCCGCCGAAGCTACCTCAGGATATCCAGAGGATGGTGCGGGAGAGAGCGCACCTCAGACAAGCAAGCGACTATCCCCCAGCCGACGAGATCCGGGAAAAGGTGCTCAGGCAGGATATGGAGGTGCGCGACACTCGCGGCGGAACCGTCGTCGTCCCGGTGCCGGAGTGGGCCCGCAGACAGGAGGCGATCTCCACCAGCGGAGACGTGGAGTCGCTGCTGGACGGGACGCCGGACCTGGACTTTACGATAGGCGTTGTGGCGCGCCAGGGCTGCAAGGAGATGGAGCGGTGCGTGAGCAGCATCCAGCGCTGGCTCGGCGGCCAGCGGGCCGAGATCATCGTAGTTGACAACGGGTTCGATGATGACTGCGGGGATCATCTGGACGATGTGGCGGAGGATGATCCTAAGGTGCGTGTGTTCCACGCCGATCACTTCTTAGGTAGCGCCGCCGGTCGCAACGTCTGCCTGCGTCAGGCGAGAGGCCGCTACGTGCTGCTGATCGACACGAGCGTGGAGACGACGGGAGACGTCTTCTCCAGGCTGCGGCCGTTGCTGGACGATGCGACCGTCGGGGTGGTGGGGCGCTGGGGCGTGATGACGCAGGACATCCGCAGCTTCGATGAGGTGACGGGCACAGGCGATGTAGACGCGGTGGAGGGGTACATGATGGCTTTCCGGCGTGAGATCCTGCGTGAGATCGGCCTGCTGGACGAGAAGTACCGCTTCTACCGTCACATGGACCTGGACTTCAGCTTCGCGGTGCGCAGCCGGGGCTATCGCGCGGTGGTGGATACGGAGCTACCGCTCAAGCGTCACCGACACGTGGACTGGGAGGAAACGCCGCCCGAGGAGCGAGAGCGGCTGAGCAAGCGTAACTTCTATCGCTTCCTCCACAAGTGGGGCGACCGCAAGGACCTGATAATCTCGGCGCGGTCCTAACCAACGCTATCGGCATCGAATACCGACCAGCGGACTAGCCGCCACTCAGGCCGGGGCCTAATTGTACTTGCGGTCCAGGAAGGAGCGCGCTCTCCGACCCCTCTTGCGAAGAGAGGACTGGAACGTCGCCCAGCGACCCCGAAGCCGCCGCTGCCAGCGCCGCCACGATGACACCTCGACGGGCAAGGGCAGGCCCCAACGGATGACTGCGGACCCCCAGGAGAGACCAGCGCCGAAGCTAGTTAGCACAATGTTGTCGCCCGGCTTCACCCTGCCCTCCTCGATAGCCTCGCATAGGGCGATAGGGATGGAGGCGGCGGTGGTGTTGCCGTACTCCGCGAGGTTAGCGTAGACCTTTTCGGGTGGCAGCCCCAGCCTTTTGGCTGCCCCTTCAATGATACGGCCGTTCGCCTGATGTGGGATCAATAAATTTACATCCTCCGGCGTCAGGCCTGACGCTTCAATGGCCTTCTCCGCAGCCTTGCCCATCATCTGCGCAGCCAAACGAAATATCTGCCGGCCGTCCATCACCAGGTGATTATCGCCGTCGCGCAGAGCGTCACCATTGATAGGAAACCGCGACCCGCCGGCAGAGACCATGAGCAGCGACGCCCCTGATCCGTCGGAACCAAGCGAGGTGGAAAGGATGCCGGGCTCTTCGCTCGGCTGGAGGAGGAGAGCACCGGCGCCGTCCCCGAAGAGGATGCACGTCTCCCGATCCTGCCAGTCCAGGTAGATGGAGACCGCGTCAGCCCCTATGACCAGCACTTGCCTGGCGCGGGCGGACTCTATCTGCCCCGCCGCGAGGCTGAGTGCGTAGACAAAGCCGCTGCAGGCGGCGTTCAGGTCTGTGGCGCCGGCGCGCCCGGCCCCGATCCTGTCCTGCACCAGCGATGCAGTTGCCGGCACCGGATGGTCTGGCGTGCAGGTGGCGACGATAATCAGGTCCAGGTCCGCGGGATGGACGTTCGCCACCTCAAGGGCGCGCTGTGCGGCCGTCACGGCCAGGTCCGAGGTGGCCTCTCCGGGCGCCAGCAACCGCCGTTGCCTTATGCCGGTCCTCGTCTCAATCCACTCTTCGGATGTCTCCAGCCCCGTCTCCACAAGATCTTTGTTGGTGACAACCCGTGAGGGAACAGCCATACCCCAGCCCGCTACTTGGGCGTAAGGCATCCTTCTGGACCTCCTACCTGTCGTGAGCTTCACCTGTCGTTCTCATCCGAACCGACATCCATTCTACTCGGGTGAGCACGATGGGCAAGTGATTAGCGAAAGAGGCGCGTCAGAAGTTGCTGAACGCCGTGGCAATTTTCGCTGGCTCGCGGCGATCCGCGACGCTAGCCGCCGTCGGCGGCGCCCAGCTCCACCGCCATCCGCCAGATCTCGTCCGGCTGAAAGAACGTAGTGCGGTAGTTCACCCAGGCGTCGGCGGAGTCGTCGTACTCGCCGTCGTAGATCGCCTGAATGCGGTCGTATATCTCCTTGACGACACGGCTGGTGCCGGAGAAGCGCACCTCAAGCCCGCGCACCTCAGCCTCGCGGTTCAGTATCGAGACGATGCCCTCCGAGCCGGAGAGGGCGCCAACGACGCTGCGCTCCGCACCCTCACTGCCCACAACCGCCGGGTCATAAGCGAGGTAGATGAGGCCGCCGGGGGCATCATCCTGCAGGGCGACGCCGGCCTGGTGGATGCCGGCCTGGGTGGTGAACACATCGCCGATGATGGGCGCGGTAGCCGCCAGCGGCACGAGATACTCCTCGACCATCCGCTTCATCTCTCCCAGAACGGGCTGCCCGAACCCTGGGTCGCCGTACAGGCGCACGTATCCAACCAGCAACTGCTCAAGGGAGGTGTTGCCGGTGCGCTCACCCAGGCCGCCAAAGGTCACGTTGACCTTGCGGCAGCCGTAGCGCCAGGCGGCGAGCGAGTTCGCGGTGGCCAGCCCGAAGTCGTTGTGGCCGTGGAACTCCAGCTCGGCGCCGGTCTCGGCTAAAAGGGTGGCGATAAGACGCGGCACGCCCTGGGGGAGGGCAACGTAGGGGTCCGGGGAGCCCCAGCCGATGGTATCGCAGACGCGGAACCTGGCAAGGCCTTCCGTGGCCTCCAGGACCGTCTGCATGAAGGGGAGCACCCAACCGTCGATGTCGGCGCGGGTGCAGTCCTCCAGGTGGACGCGAGGCGTGATGCCGTACTCGCAGGCGGTGAGGATGGGCCGGAGGTATTTGTCGATCGCCTCTTCCTTGCTGCGGAACCCCAGCTTGTCGAAGATGTGATGGTCGGAGGAGGAGGCGAGCATACCCGTCTCCTTCACTCGGCCCTGGCTCACCTCTGAGAGACGCCGCACGTCCTTGGGGTTGGCGCGGATCCAGGTAGTGATCTTCGGGTAGTCGTACTCACGTTCGAGGAGCTTATCGAGCACCCAGAGGTCGCGCTCCTGGTAGATGAACGTCTCGATGGAGGAGATGACGCCGGTGCCGTTATCCAGGTCGTGGAGGAGATCCACGTAGCGAAGGCGGGCCTCGTTGGGGAACAGGGCGAGGCGAGAGTCCTGAGCGCCGTCGCGCAGAGTGGTGTCGGTGATTAGCTTGGGGAGGCCATCGACGCGGCCATTGGGCAGCGCAGCGGGCTTCGCTTCCAGCCGAACGGGAGGTATACGGCCATCGTAGTTGTAGTAGACGCGTTCGGGATTGATTTTGCGTTTTGTTGTCATAAGTAAATCCGATAGGTACGCCACAACTATTGTAAGCGTATATAGCGGAAATGCCAATCCGGTTTGCCACCGATATGGCTTGGCTGGGAGGACGTGTCCGCCCGCGCGGGCGGAAGGGGGGACCCGGCCCCTAGTTGCGGCCGAACAGGCCGCCGAGGAGGCGGGAGAGCAGACCCCGCTCCTCCTCCTCGTCCTCGCCCTCGGGCGGAGGCGGAGCGTGAGGCTCCAGGTGCTGCTTGAGGAGGGGCTCCGGGATGTTGCCGTAGAAGCGGCGCAGGGCCTTCCCCTTACGGGTGAGGATGAAGGTGGGCGTGGAGCTAACCCCGAACCGCTTGGCGATATCGGGGCGGTCGTAAGCGTTGACGGCGATGAACTCGATACGCCTACGGTAATGCTTGCCTAGGCGCGCAAACACGGGCGCCATTACTTGGCAGGATCC
>CBDURB010000112.1:0-5489 GCA_965369585.1 uncultured bacterium | reverse complement strand
TCCAGCTTTCGGGAGAATATGCATCGCCTACGTCTGTGGCGGGCTGCCAAGTGACGATAGCGGTCGTACCAGTCCTTGACAACCTCTCCGTATAGAGCGAGAATAACGATGCTCTCCGAGCGGCACGTAGCGAGAGCGGACAAAGGGGATCGCGGAGCGGAAGGGCAACCGGAAGCCCTAGCGAGAACCGGAAGCCGCAGCAGCTAAGGTCACTCGGAGAGCGCTTCTTATTGCCCTGACCCATCCCCGGATCGCCGCATGGCGTATCTATAAACGGACCGGCATGCCTGATCTCATCGCCCCCCTGTACGGCGGCTACCACCGCCTCGTGAACCTCGCCCTGCGCGTCGACCCGTCCTCCGCCCTCAACCGCGTCGACGAGCAGCCTCCCGCTGGGACAGACATCGGGCAGGAGATGTTCGCCGCCGTCCAGGCGATGAAGGCCGAGGCCTACGACCCCGGCTGCAACTGCTTCGACTACGCCGCCCTCGCCGGCAGCCTAACCTACGCCCGCTATCGCGCCTGCAGCGCCCGTCTCCAGACGTTCGATCCCACCTCTCTCCGCAGCCGCGAGGAGCGCCTGGCGTTCTGGATCAACCTCTACAACGCCCTCATCATCGATGCCGTTATCGCCTTCCGCCTGAAGAAGAGCGTACGGGAGGACTGGGGGTTCTTCCGCCGCGCCGCCTACGTCATCGGCGGACGCCGCTACTCCGCCGATGACATCGAGCACGGTATCCTGCGGGGCAACCGCCGCCACTACTACCCCACCATCCTCCTCCCCCAGTTCGCCCCCAGTGACCCCCGGCTCGCGCTCTCCCTGCAACCACTGGACCCGCGTATACACTGCGCCCTCGTCTGCGCCTCCCGCTCCTGTCCTCCTATCGCCACCTACGAGCCTGAGCGCATCGATGAGCAGCTTGACCTCGCCTGCTCAACCTTCATCAATGCGGGCGGCGCGCAGATGGAGGATGGAGGCCTTCTCTGCTTATCGCCGATCTTCCGCTGGTACAGGCGTGACTTCGGTGGTCGGGAGGGAGTGCGGGAGTTCGTGCTGCGCTATCTCGACCAGGGCGATGCGCGCGCTCTGCTAGAGGACGGCCGGCGCCCCGGATTCTACAAGTACGACTGGTCGCTGAACCAGCTCTAGGTCGCCGGCTCAGGCGGGATGACGAGCTTCGTCACCAGCTTCGCCTCGATCTCCCCCGCCAGCGCGAAATCGCGGTCAGTCAGCGCCTTCTCGCTGTGAGTGATCAGACGCAGCGTAACGCGGTTGTAGTTGATCGTGATGTCCGGGTGATGACCCGCGGATTCCGCCAGGTAAGCCACGGAGTTGACGAAGGCGATTGCCCGCAGGAATGTCCGGAACTGGAACTGTTTGCGCAGGCGTCCGTCGCGCAGCTCCCACCCCGATAGCTCCGCCAACCCCTTCTGTATTTCGGCCTCAGAGAGCACCTTCGGCTCGGCCATCGGAACCCGCCTTTCCAGACCGTCTCACTACCGAGAGGCAGGATAGCACGACGCGCGGCGGGCGTGCCATAATGGTTGCCGCCATGGCAGTCCACGACATCTCCGTCCCCCTGCGACGCGATATGCCCACGTACGCCGACGAGCCTGGCCCGGATCTGGAGTTTCGCAAGCTGCTGTCCAGGGGCGACTCCGCCACCGTGAGCGTCCTCTCTCTCGGCTCGCACACGGGGACGCACGTGGACGCGCCCTCACACTTCCTGGACGGTGCCCCCGGCGTGGACAGCCTGTCGCCGGACGCCCTGGTGGGCCCGGCCTACGTAGCCGAGTTCGGCGGCGACAGCCACATCACAGCCGCGGAGCTGGAATCGATGCCAATCCCTGCCGATTGCGAGCGCGTCCTGTTCAAGACGAGCAACGGCCGTTTCTGGGACGACTCCGTCTTCCACACGGACTTCATCGCCCTGGCGCCGGACGCCGCCCGGGCGCTGGCGGAGCGCGGCATAAGGCTGGTCGGCATCGACTATCTGTCCATCGAGCGGTTCCACGCTGACCCTCACGAGGTGCACGAGACGTTGCTGGCCAGCGGTGTGGTCATCCTGGAAGGGGTGGACCTGCGCCGCATCGCGCCCGGGGGCTACTTCCTGGTCTGCGCTCCCCTGAACGTCGTCGGCGCGGAGGGCGCGCCCGCCCGCGCCTACCTCATCGATCGGACGCCGTAGCGCCGGTCGTTGAATCCGCCCAACACAAGCCCTCGTATCATAAGTGGCGCTTTCTGAGTCTCATCGCCGCACCCCCGCGAGCAACACAGGCTTTGGAGGCGCCTTTGCATCAGATATGGGAAGGCAAGACTGGTATCACGTCTCCAGCCACGGAGCGGTGATTTACTGCATCGCCGCGGCCCCAGACTGCACCACCAAAGAGATCGCCGAGGCGTTGTGCGTGACCACTCGCACGGTCTGGGGTATCATCGGCGACCTGCGTCGAGCGGGCATGCTCCGCGTTCGGAAAGAGGGGCGTAGACATCACTACACCGTCAACCCCAATGCCCCTCTCCGTCACCCCACCCTCAAGAGATTCACCCTGCGCGCTATCCTGGGTGGCATCGCAGCGCAGGCAGCGCAGCGAGACGGCAGCCGCAAACAGTTGACGGCTGCGCGCTCTTAGCGATCCAGTTTGCCCAGTCCCGGCAGACCCGTATACTGACGGCGAACCATGTCCGCCGTCCTGATCACCGGCCCACCCGGCTGCGGCAAGACGACCCTCATCCGCAAAGCCGTCACCGAGCTCGGCGTGGCCGCCGCCGGCTTCTACACCGAGGAGATCCGCCTGCCTGCCGATAGGCACAGCTCCGCGGGCCGCCGCGAAGGCTTCGCGCTGATCACGCTGGACGGGCGCCGGGCGACGCTGGCCTCGGTGCGAATACGCGGCCCGCATCGCGTCTCCAAGTACGGCGTTGACCTGGAGGCGCTGGAGACCGTCGGCCTGCCCGCCCTGGAGAACGCCGGCGCAAAGCTTCTGGTCATCGACGAGATCGGCAAGATGGAGCTGCTCTCCCCGCGCTTCCAAGAGGCGGTAATGCGAGCGATGGACGGCGCAACTCCGCTCCTCGCCTCCATCATGATCTCGCGCCACCCGTTCGCGGACACGGTCAGGTCACGAGACGACATCCGCCTTATAAACCTCACGCCTGAGAACCGCGATAGTGCCCTCAGCGAAGTCGTCACCGCCTTGGAGGAAGTGCTGCGTTGACCACCCTCTCGGGCCGCTGCTAACATGGGACGCACCCCGCGAGGCCGCCGCTCATGAAATTCGGCATCTTCCACGAACTATCCGTCGCCAAACCCTGGCACGAGCGCTCAGAGTACCAGGTCTACCACAACGCCCTGGAGCAGATAGAGCTCGCCGATCAGTTGGGGTTCGATCAGGCCTGGGCCGTGGAGCACCACTTCCTGGAAGAGTACTCGCACTGTTCAGCGCCGGAGGTGTTCCTGGCGGCCGCCGCCGCCCGCACCAAGAACATTCGCCTGGGTCACGGCATCGCCGTGGTCCTGCCTCCGTTCAATCACCCGGCCCGCTGCGCCGAAAGGGCCGCCGCCCTGGACATAGTCTCCAACGGACGGCTGGAGTTCGGCACCGGCCGCTCCGCCACCTGGACTGAGCTGGGCGGCTTCCGCTGCGACCCTGACCTCACGAAAGAGATGTGGGATGAGTCCGTGCGGGCGATCCCCAAGATGTGGACGGAGGAGCCCTTCTCCTGGAAAGGTAAGTTCTTCTCCATGCCACCGCGGAGCATCGTCCCCAAGCCACTCCAGAAACCGCACCCGCCACTGTGGGTGGCGGTGTCCAGCCCCGAGACGGCGATCCAGGCCGCCGAGCGCGGCATCGGCTGTCTCGGCGTCTCCATCGGCACGCCCCAGGAGTACCAGCAGCGCGTGAAGGACTACCGCCGCGTCATCCGCAACTGCGAGCCGGTGGGCGAGTTCGTGAACGAGCAGGTGAACGGGGTAACCTTCCTCCACGTAGCCGAGACCGATGAGGAGGCCCGCGAGTGGGGCACCCGGCTTGCCTACACGTTCTCATACTACGCGGCACACCTGCTGGGCGTAGGCTCAGTCTACCCGACACCGGCCTACAAGACGCCCGGCCTCCTGTTCTCCATCCGGCGAGAGGCCCAGGAGCGTGGGCCCGGCGGCGGGGGCATCATCCGGGAGGGGATGGCCATCGGCAGTCCGCAGACGGTGATCAAGAACCTGAAGATGTGGCAGGAGATCGGCGTCGACCGCATGGTGTTCATCATCAACACCGGCGAGCAGATACCCCAGAAGCGCGTCCTGCGCTCCCTGCGTCTGTTCGCTGAGCACGTCATGCCTGCTTTCGAACAGAGGCCGCGCGCCACCAAGACGAAGGCCCGCGCCCGTGGGCGGAAACAGGCCGCGCCGGCGACGCCATGACCGCTCAGCCCCCCGCTAGCCCTCCAGAGGTCCTCCCTGTCCAGACCAGCCGCAGCGAGGCGCAGCGCACCTACAGCCGCCTCAGCCGCTTCTACGACCTCAGCGAGGGCCTCCTGGAGATACCGGTAAAGCGTCGGGCTCTCCGGCTGGCCGCTGCCACCCCTGGCGAGGCGGTGCTGGAGATCGGCCCCGGCACCGGCTGGGCGCTCCAAAGACTATCGCGATCCGTGGGCCGGGAAGGTCTCGTCTGCGGCGTGGAGATCGCCCCCGGCATGCTGGCCGTGGCCGCCGCCCGCCTGCGCCGCCGCCGCGCCCTCTTCACCCTCGGCGACGCCGCCGCCCTCCCTATTGGCGCCGAGCGCTTCGACCTCGCCTTCATGAGCTTCGTCCTGGAGCTCATCCCGACGGAGGAGATAGAGACCGTTCTGGCCGAGGTGATGCGGGTGCTGCGACCCGGGGGCCGCCTCGTGAACGTTAGCCTCTCGCGCGAGTCGCCCAACTTCGCAACCAGTATCTACGAATGGGGCCACAAGCGCCTGCCCCATCTGTTGGACTGCCGTCCCATCTACGCCCGTCGCAGCCTGGAGGCGGCCGGGTTCGAGGTCGTCGAAGCGCGCCGTTCCAACATCTTGGGGCTGCCCGTGGAGATTGTGATGGGACGCAAGCCGGCAGCTAGCTCCCCCTAGCGCCATGCCGGACCTGGGCCGCCTGAAGCGTCACCGGCTCCCCCATACGCTGCCGATCACCGCGCCGCTGTATCCCCCTCCACCCTGGCCGCTGCCGGACGCGCGAATCCTGAAACTGGTCTTTGAGACCGACGCCAAGACCGCGCTGGACTGGCTTCCGCCCAGCCTGGGTCGCACCTCGCCGGCTTACGCTATCATCACCGTCGCGCACTACCCAGAGAGCCCCATCGGGCCGTTCTCCCTCGCCGCCCAATACGTGGGCTGCCGAGCGCGTCTGTTCAGCCGGGCGTACACGCTGCATGCCGTCACGGATAACGTGAGGGCGCTGGTGGCGCTGCGAGAGATGTGGGGCTTCCCGGCCAGGCTGGGCCGTATACGGCTC
>CBDURB010000111.1:0-5489 GCA_965369585.1 uncultured bacterium | reverse complement strand
GCTGTCTCCGCCTTCGTCGTGCCCACGGACTCCCCCGGCTTCTCGGTGCCCCGCACCGACCGCAAGATGGGCGTCATCGGCGTGCCCACGGCGAACATCGTCCTCCAGGAGTGCCGCGTCTCCGCCGCCAACCGCCTCGGCGAGGACGGGCGCGCCTTCCGCACGGCAATGCTCACCCTCAACACCTGCCGCCCCGTGGTGGGCGCCCGCGGCCTCGGCCTGGCCGAGGGCGCCATCGCCTACGCCCTGGACTACGCCCGCGAGCGCAAGACCTTCGGCAAGCCGCTGGTCGACCACCAGGCGATCCAGATAATGCTGGCCGACGCCGCCATCCAGATCGAGGCCGCCCGCCGCCTCATCTACCACGCCGCCTCCCTCGTGGACGCCGGCAAGTACGAACGCCAGGACGCGCCCTACCTCTCCATCGCCAAGACGTTCGCCACGGAGATGTCCATCCGCGTCTCCTCCGACGCGATCCAGATTCTGGGCGCGCAGGGCTACATGAAGGACCACCCGCTGGAGCGCCACTACCGCGACGCCCGTCAGCTCACAATCGTGGAGGGGACGTCCCAGATCCAGCGACTGGTCATCGCCCGCGCGATGATCCAGGGCGAGATCAACTACTGGTAGGCTAGCCCACGCCTGACGGCTGCGCCTGCGGCGGCGGCCCGAAGCGACTCGATACGCTCAGGTACACGCCCACCAGGAAGCCGGTCACCGCCGCCACCAGCAGCACCTCCCGCACCCCTACCAGCTCCGCCACGCCGCCTATGACGAACAGCGGCAGCAGCGATAGCGCGTCCGAGAGCGCCGCCTGAGTAGCGAACACCCTCGCCTGCTTCCCTTCCGGCGCCTCCTGGTTCAGGACCGTCTTCCCCGCCACCACGACAACGGTGGACGCGAAGCCCACCGGGATCGCCAGGATCATCGCCATCGTGATCACGGAGGAGACCCCCACCTCCCGCTCCACAAACGCCAGCCCCAGGTCCACGTTGTCCAGGAGAAAGTCCCGCACGTACACCACGAGGCCCAGCCCGACGATGCCCAGCACGTACAGCACGAACCCCAGCGCCGCCATCTTCGCAGCGCCCAGCCAGCGCGCCAGCGGCGGCGTCACCGCCAGGGCAATCAGCGCCCCTATCGCCGCGGGCGCCACCACGAACACCGTGTTCTCCGTCTCGATGTTCAGCACGTCCTCGGTGTAGCGTGGCGCCAACACCACAAGCGCCTTCGCCAGGGTGCCCACCACTGTCAGGTACACCAGCGCCAGGAACGCCCGCCGGCTCGTCCGCAGCACCCTCCAGCCGGCGGTCATCGCATCCAACAGGCTGCCCTGATCCCGCCGCCCCTCCTCGTTCACGGCGACGGTCCTCAGACCCGTAACCGACGATACGAGGAAGGCCGCCCCGACGAACGCCACCGCCGACATCCCGAGAGAGGCCTCAACACCGAACATCTTCAGGGCGACCGGGGCCAGCGCTACGGCGCCCACCGTCTGCCCCACCATGATCGTGAGCAACATCCAGGAGTTGCCGCCCGTCAACTGGTCTCGCCGCACCAGCCCCGGCAGCGCCGCCGATTCAGCCGGCCCGGTAAACTGGTTCACGGTGGAGAAAGCCAGCACTAGCAGGTATATGGTCCACACATCGTCCACGTTGACGATCATCAGGACGACGAGGGCAACGCGCAGCGCGTATCCCAGGACTAGCAGCGGGCGCCTCGGCAAGACGTCCGCCAGGCCCCCCGCCGGAATCCCGAGGAGGATGGAGGGTACGATCCAGGCCGTTACCAGCAGCGTGCTGTTGATGCTGGAGCCGGTCTCGTTGACCACCAGGATCAACAGCGTGAACAGCATCGCGTTCTGGCCTATCTGGCCCACCGCGCGCGACTCCACCAGACGGCGGAAGCTGCTGTTCGCTAGTAGACGGACGTCCTCGGGCTGTACGGCCATGGATCGTCGCTATAGATCTGGGAGGGGGGGCTCTTCCGGCGCCGCCGTAACATCCTCGGCCGTGAACCGGTAGCCGCGGTAGAGCCAGACCAGGGCGGGCGGGGCGATGATCGTGGTGGCGATGCTCATGAAGACGACTGCCGAGAAGATGTCGTCGGAGATGGCGCCCATGCCGGCTCCGATGCTCGCCACCACCAGCCCCACCTCACCCCGTGGCACCATCCCCGTCCCGATTATGGCAGCCGAGCGGGGCGGAAGCCCCACAGAGGCGAAGCTGCCGCCCATGAGCTTGCCCAACACGGCCAGCCCCGTCACGCCCAGCGCGACCATCAGTATCGTGCTATCCATAAACGCTCCCGGATCCACCTTCGTGCCGATGATCACGAAGAAGAACGGCACTAAGAACTCGTACACAGGCAGCGCCTGCTGCTCCAGGTTGAACCTATCCTTCGCCTCCGCCAGCATCATCCCCGCCAGGAAAGCGCCGATGATCGCCGCCAGGCCGATGATCCCGGCCAGCGCGGACAGGCCCAGCATCACGATCATCGCCACCAGGAACGGCGCGTTTCGTATCTTCAACCTCTCCAGGTGGATGTTGTACTGCCGGATCACCCGCGTGCCCACCAGGGCAACGAACGCCACGAAGGCCACCGCGGCCAGCGCAGTCAGCCCCAGCTCCAGTACGTCGAAGTCATCGCCACCAAGGCCGACAACCACGGACAGCATCAGCAGCGCCAGTATATCGTCCACCACCGCCGCTCCCAGGATGATCCGCGCCTCGCGAGTGCGGATAGCGCCAATGTCGCCCAGCACCCTGGCCGTGATGCCGATGCTGGTAGCCACCATCGCCGTGGCCACAAACGCCGCCTCAATCCCGAGATCAGATGCGTCAACGGGATCTGTTAGCCAGATGAACGCAAAGCCCAGGATGAAGGGGAAGATGATACCCAGCACCGCCACCATGGTGGCGCGGCCGCCACCCTCCAGCAGATCGCTCACCCGCGTCTCCAGCCCCACGAAGAAGAGAAGGATGATCACGCCCAATTCGGCGATCACATCGAAGACGACGTTCAGCGCCTCCTCCGCCGCCTCCTCGTCCCCCCCGAACAGCTCGATCAGAGCGCCGTCCGGCGTGCCCACCAGCCCCAGCAGGTGTGGGCCGATAAGCACACCCACCAGAACCTCGCCCACTATAGGCGGCTGACGCACCCTGGTGAAAAGCTCGCCCGCCACTTTCGCCGCCGCGAACAGGACGAACAGGTCGACGAGTATGCCGGTGATACCTTCCATAGTCTATCGGCACTAATCCTACCCATGGAGCACGCTAGCGTAAACCTGCCCGCCCGCATCCGCCGGAGACAGACGCGCCTCCGGCAGGGGAAAGCAGGCGCACCCAGGGCGCGGCCGCGTCGTTCTACTGGTAAAATGGGACACTAACCGTCATGCGCTGGCTCACCGCCCTCCCGCTCCTAATCCTGGTCCTGGTGGCTCTCGTCGTCGTCTCCGCCTGTTCAATCTCAGGCGGAGACTCCGCATCCGAGGCGACGCCTGAGCCCCCCAAGACACCCCTGGAGACCGCGCAGCGCTTTCTCGACCTCTGGCAGGAGCAGGAGTACGACAAGATGTACGAGCTCGTCTCCGCCGAAGCGCGAGCGACGATCAGCAAAAAGGACTTCGTGAAGCGCTACAACGACATCGCTGATGAGGCCACGATCACCGGCATCGATTACAAGCTCGGACCCAACGTAGTGGATGACGACACAGAGATACCGGTTAGCGTCACCATTCACACCTCCTTCTTCGACGACATCGGCCAGGCGCAAAGGATCACCCTGGTGCGGGACGAGGTAACGGTCCCGGCTACGGCCGGGGCGACGCCGGAGCGCAGGGAGGAGTGGCGCCTGGAGTGGAACCCCTCCCTCATCTTCGCCGAGCTGGACGACCGCTCCATCGTCCACTTCTTCACCGACACCCCCCGCCGAGGCTCCATCCTGGACCGCAACGGCAAGGAGCTGGCGGTGGACGCCAGCCTGCCGGTCATCGGCTTCGTGCCGGACCTCATCACCGATAAGGAGGCGCTCATCTCCAGCCTCGCCTCCGCCCTCAGTATGTCCGAGGCCGACGTACGCGCCCAGGTGGAGACCGACCTTCCGTCCTACTACTTCATCCCGGTCACCACCTTGTCCTTCGGCACCAGCGCCGAGGCGTTGGACAAGTTCTACGCCCTCGCCGACCTGGGAGTGGTGGTGCGGGAGCAGACGCAGCGCATCTACCCCAACGGTGATTCCGCCGGCCACGTCCTGGGCTACATGGCGGAGGTCACCGCCGAACAGCTCGAGGAGTTAGCGGTGAAGGGCTACCGCGCCGGCGACAAACTCGGCGCCTTCGGCCTGGAGGCCCAGTTCGATGAGGCCCTGGCCGGCGAGCACGGCGGCACCCTGGCCACGATCACCCCTGAAGGCACCATCAGCCGCACCATCACCGAGAAGCCGGCCCAGGCCGGCAAGGACGTCATCCTTACCCTGGACATCGATATTCAGGAGGCGACGGAGAGCTCCCTCGGCGAGCGGGTGGGCTCTATCGTCGTCATGGACCCACGGGACAACGGCGTGCTGGCCCTGGCCTCCTACCCCAGATTCAACCCCCAATCGCTCACCGACGGTCTCAGCAACGAGGAGTACAACAAGCTCGCCAACGATAACCGCCTGCCGTTCCTGCACCGGCCCCTGCTGGCTACCTACCCGCCCGGGTCCACCTTCAAGCCGATCACCATGGCGGCAGGTATGGAGAAGGGCGGGGTCTCCGCCGGCGAGACGTTCCACTGCGTGCCCGTGTGGGAGGGCCTGGGCGAAGACTTCCCCAAGAACAACTGGCAGACGAGGGACCGCGGCTACCTCACCCCTGCGCAGGGCCTCATGGCGTCCTGCAACCCCGTCTTCGACGAGATCGCCCTCAGGCTGGACCTCATCGATCCCGATATCCTGCCGGAGTTCGCGCGCGGCTTCGGCTTTGGCCAGTTCACCGGCATCAACGCCCTGGACGAGGCCCCCGGCGTGGTGCCCGACACGCAATGGAAAGAGGAGAACCGCGGCGAACCCTGGTACAGCGGCGATAGCGTGAACATGGGGATCGGCCAGGGCTTCGTCCTCGTCACCCCCCTTCAGATCGCCAACGCCTACTCCGCCATCGCCGGCGATGGCACCCTGCGCAAGCCGCTTCTGGTAAGGAGCATCGCCGAGGCAGGCGGCGCCGCCGTCCAGGAGTTCACGGCTGAGGAGATAGGCCCCCTTCCTATATCCGCCGCCACCCTGGCCGAGATCCGCAGCGGCCTCACACTCGTCACCCAGAACCCCGGCGGCACCTCCTACTCGGTCTTCGCCTCCTCCCCTCTGGATGTGGCCGGCAAGTCCGGCACCGCCGAAGACCTCGCCTTCGGCGCTAACCACGTATTCTTCGTCGCCTACGCCAACCGCTCAGCGCCCTCCGCGCTCGCCCTGGTCGCGTTGGAAGAAGGCGAGCTGAGCTCGACTGAGGCGGG
>CBDURB010000110.1:0-5516 GCA_965369585.1 uncultured bacterium | reverse complement strand
TGCTCCGTCAACCGGCCTTTACGATCGTACATCAGGTAGGCGTAGGCGCGATGTGCGCCCCGTCCAACGCGCCCGCGCAGCTGGTAGAGTTGGCTCAGCCCCAGCTTGTCCGCCTGGTTGACGATGATGGTGTTGACGTTAGGGATGTCAAGCCCGGACTCGATGATGGTGGTGCAGACCAGCACGTTCAGCGGGCCCTGCACGAACTCCAGCATCGCCCTCTCCAGATCGTGCTCGTGCATCTGCCCGTGTGCGATCCCCACGTTTGCCTCTGGGACGATGTCTCGAATCTTCCGCGCGATGAACTCGATGTTGTGCACCCGGTTGTGCACGAAGTAGACCTGCCCGCCGCGCTCCAGCTCCCGCAGGATCGCCTCCCGCACGAGGCGCTCGTCGAACTCCGAAACGTAGGTCTTGATCGGCAGCCGCTCCTCGGGCGGCGTCTCCATCGTCGACATGTCGCGGATGCCGCCCAGGGCCATGTATAGGGTGCGTGGTATCGGTGTGGCGGAGAGGGTGAGGACATCGACGTCGCGGCGCATCTGCTTCAGGTGCTCTTTGTGGGCCACGCCGAACCTCTGCTCCTCGTCGATGATGACAAGACCCAGGTCCTTGAACTGCACGTCCTTCTGGAGCAGCCGGTGTGTTCCGATGACGATGTCCACCGTCCCTTTGCCGAGACCCTCCACCACCTCCCGCTGCTCCGCATCCGAGCGAAACCGTGACAGCATCTCTACTCGCGCCGGGAAGGCGCCGAGACGCTCTTGGAAGGTCTGGTAGTGCTGCTGGGCGAGGACGGTGGTGGGTACCAGCAGTGCCGCCTGTCGCCCGTCCATCACCGCCTTAAAGGCGGCGCGAATCGCCACCTCCGTCTTCCCGTAGCCAACATCGCCGCAGACGAGCCGGTCCATGGGCCGCGGCCGCTCCTGGTCGCGCTTTACCTCGGCGATGGCGGCTAGTTGGTCCTCCGTCTCCACGTAGGGGAATGACGCCTCCAGCTCCGCTTGCCAGGGCGTGTCCGGGCTGAAGGAGTGGCCGGGCAGCAGCTCTCGTGCGGAGTAGAGGGCCAGAAGATCCTGGGCCAGCGCCTGCACCGCCTGCTGCACCCGCTTCTTCGCCCGCTGCCAATCGCCGCTGCCCAGCCGCGTTAGCCGCGGCTCGTGGTCGGAGGGGCCGACATATCGGCTGACGCGGTCGACCTGATCGGTGGGGACGAACAGCTTGTCGCCCTCCGCATAGTGGAGCTCAAGGTATTCACGCTGGTGCTGGTCGACGGCCATCCGCACGAGGCCGACGAAGCGGGCGATCCCGTGGTCGATGTGCACGACGTAGTCGCCCGGGGAGAGCTCTGCCAGGAACGCCTCGCGGCCGACGCCCTTGCGTGGCGCGCGCCGGCGCTGCTTGGCGAAACCGAACACCTCCGTGTCCGTGACCAGCGTCAGATCGAGGCCGTCCTCGCTCAGGCGCCAGCCCGCCGGCAGCGATCCCTGCACCAGGGCGAGCCCGGCGGTGTCCGGCGGCTCCTCCGTCACTGTCGCGGTCATCCCCTGCTCGTCGAACAGCTCCGCCAGCCGCTGCGCCTGCTGCGAGACGACGGCGATAGCGCTGCCTTGACGTAACTGGGTGACGCTTTCGCTCACCAGGCGGCGGATCTGGCCTCCGTAGGCCGTCGCGGGTGAGAACGGCAGGCGGACGCATCCGGCCTCTTCGCCGCTGGCCCAGCGGGACAGCCTCAGGAGCGCCTGCCGATCGTACAGCGCGGCGCGCAGCTCACGCCAGGGCTGCTGGGGCAGCGGCAGGCCGCGCGGTATCTCGCCCCGCTCCTCCAGCTCACCGCGCACGGTCTCGGCCTCCCGTTCCGCCTCGTCCAGCGCCGTCGCCACGTCGCTCTCCTCGTCGATGATCAGGGTGGCGTCCGGCGGCAGATGGTCCAGGAGCGTCGCCTGGGCCAGAAACGGGACGTAGAAATAGTCGGCGGTGAAGCCCGCTCCGCGCTGCAGCAGAGACAGCTCCTCCTGGAAACGCCCCCGCGCTTCGTCCGTGCAGTTCGAAAGGTCGAGCCGGGCCAGCGCGTCTCCCATCTCCCCGTCGGGAGTGAATACGGCCTCCCGAGCCGGGCATAGCTCCATGTCCTCCACCGGCTCCACCGACCGCTGGGATGCGGGGTCGAACCGGCGCAGGCTCTCGATCTCCCGTCCCACCAGTTCGATGCGCACCGGCGCCTCCGCCTGGGGCGGGAAGACATCGATGATACCGCCGCGGCGACTGGCCTGCCCTGGTCGCTCCACCAGCGGCTCTATGGCGTAGCCCAGCGCCGATAGCTCCCTCAGGAACTCGTCTGGGCTCAGACGGTCTCCCCGCCCCAGGACGCGCTTGGCCGTGGCGAGCTCCGCCGGCGAGATGGTCTGTTGGGCCAGCGCCATCGCCGAGGCGACGACGAGGCAGCGTTCCCCTTGAGCAAGTTGAGAGGCCGCCAGCAGGCGCTGCCGCACGGCCTCCGGGTCGGGGGCCAGGCGCTCATAGGGCAGGGTGTCACGCTCCGGAAACGGGACGAGAGGCGCGGCGGCGCCCAGCCAGGCTGACAGCTCTTCGATCAGCGCCTCCGCTCGGTCCTCCCGTGGGACGATGACCAGGAGCGGGCCGTCCCCGCCTCCGGCGGAGGCGAGGGTGGCCACTACCGCCGCCTTGGCCGAGTCAGGCACGCCGACGGTAAGGCTCTTGGCTGCGCGCGCCCGCGCCTCACGCAGCCGAACCAGGGAGGGAGCGCCCTCTATCTGCGATAGCAGCCCGGATAGGTTCATGGCAACACTTCTAGGGCCTCCCCGACGAGTTGGGGGGGCCCTGGCGGTCTAATTGTAGCAGCTTGGCGAAGGGTCAACGGTTGTAGCGGTTCATGGCAGCCTCCAGCCCCTCCCGCAGGACAGTCTCTACCGCTTCCGTCCCCTTGACCGCCGCCGCCTGCAGCGCCTTCGCCTCATCCGGCGTGGGGTCGCTGAGCACGTAGGCCGCGATCGCCTCCGGGTCCCAGCTAGGCCGGCCGTCCACCAGGGGCCGCCCGATGCCGATGCGCAAACGGGGAAAGTCGTCGCCCCCCGCAGCGCCGATGACGGAGCGCAGGCCCTTCTGGCCGCCGTGGCCACCGCCGGGCTTCAAACGCAGCGACCCGACCGTAAGGTCGAGGTCGTCGCAGACCACCAGCATATTCTGGCGCTTGATCTTGAAGTTGCGCAGCAGGGAGGCCACCGCTTGGCCGCTGCGGTTGACGAACGTTCTAGGCTTGGCGAGGAGGACAGGGGTGCCGCGGATCGAGCCCTCGCCGAAGGCCGCCAAGCGCCGGGCCTTGAGAGAGATGCCGTGCAGGCGGGCCAGCCGGTTGACGCACCAGTAGCCGACGTTGTGGCGGTTGTGGGAATACGCAGGGCCTGGATTGCCCAGGCCTACTATCAGCCACTTGTCTGCCGCCATGCGGCCATTTTAGCCTATCGCTTTCGCTTGCGGCGGGGCGGCGGGCTATTGGTCACCGTTGTCTCTGCCGGCGGCAGCGCTTTCTGTGCAGCCTGGAACGCCCGCTGAAGGATCTGTGAGACCTCCCGCATGGCGGTCTTCGCCTCGTCTACCTTTGGGGTAACGCCCTCCTGTAGCTGATCGAAGATGGGCCTCAGCGCAGTCTCTATTCGGCCCTCTACCAGGAACCTTCGCAGATAACCTATCAGATCGTCATCCAAAATGTCGCTCAGCGAGGATAACTGGCTAGCCTGGACCACTTTCAGGAACTGATCCACCCGCGCGTCGTTGCTATTACGAAGCATCTGCTGCACGGCGCTGGACGATAGTCTGGCCATCTGGCGATGGCAGGCTCGGTCGATGTGGGACAGGACCTCGTCGACACGCTGGGTAGGCGCTGTCTGGTCCAGGGAGAGATCGCAGTCAGGGCAGACCGCCTCCGTCTCCAGCATCTCCTCCACGCCGCTGATGAGGGGACAGCCGGCGGTCACGGCCACCAGTTCTTCGCACGCCGCAAGTGCCCCCACTCCCGCCGGCGGGCCAAGCTCCGTCAGGGTGTTCATCCGCCGCAGCGCATCGGTGTGTGGCTGTGCCTCCCATAGCCGGGTGTGCAGGCGGGCCATATCGGCCCAGTATCGCGTGTGGTGTTCGCGGTACGAGGATACATATTTTCGGCGGAAGGAGTCCGCCATCGCCTTGGCTGAAGGGTAGCGTTGCGGCTCGACGGCCAGGGTAGCGAACGTCAGCTGCTCCAACACGACCATCCGATCCATCGACAGCTCCGACTCGTCGGAGGGCAACACGGCGTGCTGGAGGAAGCGTCGCATGGAGATGAACTCGCTCGCCTCCAGGGGGCTCTGCCGGAAGGCCCTGAGCATGTAGACGTCCTCCATCAGCGCCTGCTTGTTGGGGTAGATGCGCTCGGCGGAGGCGAGAAGCTGCTCTGTGGCGGCGGCAGACGCCAGCTCGGAGAGATGATCGAGCGCCTTTTTCAGTTCGGAGTCTCCGTCTCCGACTCCGCTGTCACTGACGGCGCTGACTAGCTCCTTCAACTCCTCCAAGCGCTCCTGGCTGGCTTCATTGGCGGCGTCAGGGGCGCTCAGCGCCATGGCGATGGGGGAAAGATATTCCGCAACAGCTATGGAGAGCAGTAGATCACAAGCCAGCAACGCCAGCCGCGCCTTGCCTCCAGCGAAGACATCCTCCGCCGTCAGCTGCAGCGGCGTGGCGGCGAGCAAGCTGCCCTGCCGCAGCCGCTCGATATTCTTCGCGGACAGGGTCAGACCGGCCTGCTCTGTCGCGCTGTAGGTCGCGGTGGGCTTCCTTGCGGTCACGGTTGCAGACGCAAGCCGGCAGGCGGGGGTGACGACAACTACGCCTTCTTCCGGTGAGATGGTGCCCTCAGGCGGCTCCGAGAGTACGACTATTCGGAAGTCCTCGCCCTCAGCTAGATGCGCGCTGCCGGGACTCGACGGCCATTCTGAGAGCAGGAGCGCGCGTCCCTGGCGCTTGCGTCCGGAGTAGTCGGTCAGGCTCAACGATGCGCTAGGCAGCGGCTCCGATTCTCCGTTACCAGCGGCCGTGCGCGACTTGGGTCTAGCATGAGCTTGTGGCACGCCCCCCCTTTCGGCAGTAGAAAGGCAACTAATTGTACCACAATATTGTTTATTGAGGCCATTCCTGACAATCAGTAAATTCGTACCGATTTTTCAGTATGGGAGTGAGCGCTGGGCGTATAAAGGGCGTTCGTGTGCCGAATAGAGATGGAGAAGCGTATGCCGGCTAGTCGAGCAGGCCTTCTCTGAGGGCTCGCGCGGTCGCCTCTGTGCGCGAACCGGCGTCCATCTTGGCGAGAATGTTCGAGGTGTGCTTCTGGGCTGTGAAGTGGCTGATGCCCAGCTTAAGCCCGATCTGCTTATCGGATTCCCCGACCGCCACCAGATGGAGGACGGTCAGTTCGCGGAAGGTCAGCCCGTACGGGTTCCGTCGCAGCAGCTGGCGCTCTACCTTGC
>CBDURB010000109.1:0-5519 GCA_965369585.1 uncultured bacterium | reverse complement strand
CGACATGAACATCGTCATAGGGGGGGATGCGGGACAGGGGGTAGAGTCCAGCGGCGCGGGCTTCTGTTTATCGTTCGCGCGTGCGGGGCTGCATGTGTTCGGTTCGCAGGACTACCGCTCGCGCATTCGGGGCGGGCACAACTTCTATCAGATCCGTCTCTCAGAGAAGCCACGGCTGTCCCACAGCAACCCCGTGCATCTTGTGCTAGCCTTGACGCCGGAGACGGTGCAGCTTCACTTGGATCAGCTGGTCGAGGGAGCAGCGGTCATCTTCCCCGAGAAGTTCGAGATCGACCCCGAGCCGCTGAGGGAGCGGGGAGTGCGGGTGGATGCCCTGCCGCTCATGCGCATCGCGGAGGAGCACGGCAACAGGGTGATGACCAACACCGCTGCCCTGGGCGCCGCCGCGGGGATCACTGAGTTCCCGCTTGAGTTTATGGAGAGCGTCATCCGCGATAACTTCGCCACTAAGGGGCAGCAGGTCGTGGACTCCAACGTGAACGTAGCGAGGGCCGCCTACAGCATCGCGCGGGAGCGCTACGGCGGCGAGTTCCGTTACAAGCTGTCAGCGATCAGGGATGCGCCTAAGCGGATGCTGCTAAACGGCAACGAGGCGCTGGCCATGGGGGCGCTGGCCGGTGGCTGCCGTTTCGTGTCCGCTTACCCCATGACTCCGGCGACCTCAATCATCGAGTGGATGGCGGCCGCTCCCCACGAGTATGGCGTGGTGATCAAGCACGCGGAGGACGAGATAGCGGCCGCCTGCATGGCGATAGGCGCTTCCTTCACTGGGGCGCGGGCGATGACCGCTACCTCCGGCGGCGGGTTTTGCCTGATGGTGGAGGCGATGGGCCTGGCGGGGATGACCGAGGTGCCGATGGTGATCGTGAATTCGCAGCGGGGAGGGCCGTCCACCGGCCTGCCCACGCGCACGGAGCAGAGCGATCTGCTGTTCGCCATCAACGCCTCGCAGGGCGAGTTTCCCCGCATCGTCACCGCGCCGGGGACGGTCGAGGAGTGCTTTGAGGCGGGCTGGCGGGCGTTCAACCTGGCCGAGAAGTACCAGTGTCCGGTGGTGGTGATGGTCGACACATTCCTCTCCTCCTCTCTGCGGACGTTGGACATGGATGCGATCGACTTCGCCAGCGTGAAGATAGACCGCGGCTCCACGCTGACCTACGAGGAGCTGGATCAGCTCAGCGACGGCTACAAGCGGTTCCAGTTCACCGAGACAGGCATCTCCCCGCGGGCGATACTCGGACACCCCAGAGCCGTGTTTGCCGCTGCCAGCGACGAGCACGATGAGACGGGCCACATCACGGAGGAGGTAGAGAACCGCGTTCGTATGATGCGGAAGCGCATGCGCAAGCTGCAGGAGGCCGAAAAAGAGGTGCGGCCGCCTGAGCTGTACGGCCCGCGGGAGGCGGAGACCACTCTGGTCTGCTGGGGCTCTACCTTCGGGGCGTGTAGGGAGGCCGCGGACGAGATCAACGCCGCCGGCGGCAGCGCTAACGTCCTTCGCTTCCTCGACCTGTGGCCGTTGCCGGAGGAGGCCGCGGCAGCGGCGCTCGGCGGCTGCAGGCGTACGGTGGCGGTGGAGCAGAACTATACCTCGCAGCTCGCCAAGCTGCTGCGGATGACGACCGGCATACAGGTAGATCAGACGCTAAACAAGTACGACGGCCGGCCTTTCGCGCCGGAGGAGATCATTGCCGGACTGAGTAAGGAGGTGGCCAGTGGTCACGCGGCTTGATCCAAAGCTATTCGACGCGACGACGGAGAACACGTGGTGCGCCGGCTGCGGCGATTTCGCCATCCTGAAAGCGCTGAAGCTGACGCTGGCCGATCTGGGCATCGAGACGCACCAGGCGCTGCTCGTATCCGGCATCGGCTGCGGCAGCAAGCTGCCGGACTACATGGCGATCAACGGCTACATGACGATCCATGGCCGGCCTCTGCCCGTTGCCACGGCGGCCAAGCTCGCTAACCCAGACCTTCACGTCATCGTCGTCAACGGGGACGGCGACTCCTATGGTATCGGCGGCAACCACTTCGTGCAGAGCTGCCGGCGAAACCCCAACCTCACCCATATCGTCGAGAACAACCAGATATACGGGCTCACCAAAGGACAGTACTCTCCCACCAGCGACAAGGGTTTCGTTACGACTACGTCCACCGATGGGTCGATAGAGATCGCGTTCAATCCGATGGCGGTTGCCCTGGCGTCCGGCGCCACGTTTATCGCCCGCGCCTTCGCCGGGCAGCCCAAGCACGTGGCTCAGATGATCGCCGAGGGGATTCAGCACCGCGGCTACGCCCTCATCGATGTGCTTCAGCCGTGTGTGACCTTCAACCGCGTCAACACTTACGACTGGTACCGCAAGCGCGTGTATCATGTCGAGGAGGATGAGTACGATCCGGCCAACCGGGAGGCGGCCTGGCTGAAGGCGCACGAATGGGAGGAACGAATACCGTTGGGTGTGCTGTACCGGATGGATGGCCTGCCCACCTACGAGGACCAGGTGAAGACGCTGGAGGGTGGTTCGCCGGTGAGCCGCCTCAACGATCTGGCGAGGAACCCGCGTCCCCAGCAGTACGAACCGCTTAAGGAGGGGTTCCTCTAGAACCGTTCGCAGCTAGAAAGAGGCCGGTTTGGACTATGCCCAGTTCTTAGGGGAGGTACGGGAGAACGGTTGCTTCGTCAGCAGCGAGGAGGCGGAGACCACTGTTGTCAGCGTCCTCATGGCGATGTCGGAGGTGCTTCCTGGGCCGCAGTTAGAGGCGCTGTCATCGCGCCTGCCACCGGAGGCGATGGTCTACCTGCGCCGCACCGGCTCAGAGCCCGACCCTCTTTTCGACAGCCACCTCTTCTTGGGCTGGGTGGTGTCCAGCCTGGACTCCACCGGCATTCGCGATAAGACCAGCGGCGGTTTGGACCTGACGGCCGCCTACTCCGGTGAGGAGGCAATTCGTCGCGTGGGATGCGTGTTCTCCGTCCTGAAGCGGCAGCTTGAGCCGAGCCAGCAGCAGGAGCTTGCCGCAGTCCTTCCAGAGGAGGTGGACGCCTGGTTCCTGAACGCCTAGTCAACCTCGCCCACGTGTTCAGGCTCGTACTCCTTGAGGACCACGGCCTGGGCGGGCTCGAAGAATAGGTCATCGCATAGATCGCAGGCGGAGATGTGGACGAAGGTGGCGTCGTCCGGCTCGGGGCCGCCTTCCAGATAGCGGAACATGACGTTGCGGGTCTTGGCGCAGGGTATGTCCGGGGGCCGGCCCAGGCTCATCGCCGTACGTTTCAAGAGCAGGGCGATGAGGGGAGCGCGGCAACCCTCGCAGCCCATCAGGTGTCCCTGGAGCCAGAGCTCGTGTTCTTCCGAGCTGGCGATCACGCCCAGCCGCACGGTGTCGGGGATATGTAGCGCCGGAGCGACCTGATTGCTCAGGCCCGCCGCTATCAGCTCTTCCCGCTCGCTCAACATGGAGCCTCCTGCTAGACACATTATACCCCTTCGCGGGCGACATTGTTCTAGCAATGGAATTCTATTGACCTGTCGGTGTCGGCGTCTAGAATTTGTGCTAGCAGGCGTGTAGGAGGTCTGAGTATAGCGGGACGACTACGAATCTTGGGCCGCAGGCGTCGAAGAGGCTGGCGGATCACGGCTTTCATCCGGGCATTATCTATTTTCATCATCCCACCCACATAGCCAGCATCATCTTCCTCGCACGGCCGGAGCGGCTCGCAACGCAGCCACCTATAGGGTAGCCAGTGAGGGTACGTGCGCCCGTACCCCTAGTAGCGAGGGAGGCCCGTGATAGCTGAGGGGCCGGCGAAGGCTTACTCGTTGGCGCAGGCGTACGCTTACTGCCAACGCCTCGCAACGAGCCACTACGAGAACTTCACAGTAGCCTCGTGGCTGCTTCCACGCGCCCTGCGCCCCCACGTCCACGCCGTGTACGCCTATTGCCGCGGCGTGGATGACCTGGGGGACGAGGCCGAGGGCGACCGCCTGGCGCTCTTGGACGACTGGGAGGCGGAGCTGCGGCGCTGCTTCGATGGCGACGCGCAACAGCCGGCTTTCGTCGCCCTTCAGGAGACGATCCGCCGCTTCGATATCCCGCCGGAGCCGTTCTTGCGGTTGATCGAGGCCAACCGGATGGACCAGCGGGTCAACCGCTATCGGACGTTCACCGATCTGCAGGCCTATTGCCAGAACTCCGCCAATCCGGTGGGCCATCTGGTGCTGTACCTGTTCGGGTATCGAGACGAAGAGCGGCAAACGCTTTCGGACGCCACCTGCACGGCGCTTCAGCTTACGAACTTCTGGCAGGACGTGGGCCGCGACCTGGGCAAGGACCGCGTCTACATCCCTCTGGAGGAGATGGAACGCTTCCACTACAGCGAAGAGGACCTGCTGGCGGCCCGCTTCGACGGACGGCTCCGCGACTTGATGGCGTTCCAGGTCCGGAGGACGCGCGAGCTGTTCCGTAGCGGTCTGGAGCTGATACCCCGGGTGCGCGGCCGCCTCAGGCTTGACCTGCGGCTGTTCAGCCTGGGAGGGCTGGCGGTGCTCGACGCCATCGAGGACATCGGGTACGACGTGCTGAACAGGCGTCCGAAGCTGTCCCGGGCGCGGAAGTCGTTGCTGGCGCTGCGGGGGCTTCTGCCCCTCCCGATATCCGTGAGGGAGACGAAGTGAAGGACGAGCTTACCGTCGCCTACGACCACTGTCAGGCCCTCACCAAGCGGGAGGCGAAGAACTTCTACTACGGTTTCATGCTGCTGCCGGCCCGGCAGCGGCGCGCCATATACGCAGCCTACGCCTTCGCCCGTGAGTGCGATGACATCGTGGACGCCGGCCTGCCGCCTCAGGAGGCGTCGCTCAACCTCGCCGCCTACCGCGAGTCTCTGGACCGGTGTCTGGAGGGGCATCCCCGGGGCCCGGTTCTCCTGGCTCTCAGGGACGCCATCGGCCGTTACCGCATCCCGCATGAATACCTCTACCGGCTCATCGAGGGCGTGGAGACGGACCTGACGGTGCGGCGATACGCTAGCTTCGAGGAGCTGAAGCGCTACTGCTACATGGTGGCCTCCATCGTGGGGCTGATCTCCATCGAAGTCTTCGGCTATCGCGGCGACGGGCAGGCGCGCGAGCGTGCGGCGGACCTGGGCATCGCCCTCCAGCTCACCAACATACTGCGCGACGTCCAGGAGGACTTGCAGCGGGACCGCATCTATCTGCCCCAGGACGAACTGGCCCGCTTCGGCTATACGGAGGACGATCTGCGGGCGGGCGCAGCAACTGACAGCTTCCGCCGGCTAATGTCCTTCCAGGTGAAGAGAGCGCGGGAGTACTACGAGAGCGGGCGGCGGCTGCTTCCCTACCTGCCGCGGCGGGCCCGGGCGTGCGTGGGGGTCATGGCGGGGATATACAGCACGATCCTGGACGATATCGAGCGGGAGCCGGAGACGGTGCTGAGGCGGCGGCTGAGCCTGAGCGCGGGCCAGAAGCTGGCGCTGG
>CBDURB010000108.1:0-5544 GCA_965369585.1 uncultured bacterium | reverse complement strand
ACGGTTCGTATGAGGCGTTCTTCAACTGGGCTATCGTGCCCCTGACGCTGGGGATTGACGAGGTGCTGTAAGTGGTCAGTCCGCAAGCAATAGACCACTCGCTGGAGGCCGTGAAGATCCGCACCGAGGCCGACGACGTTGCCCGGGAGCTCTCGGACAAGGCCAGGCAGTCCGCTCGGGTGCTCTCGCTGTTTATCGAGGCGCACGACTACCCCGATCTGGAGTTGAACATCGGCCTTCCCGCCATGGGCGAGCGGGAGTCTCATCGAGTGGGGGAGGAGGTCGCTGCGCTGTTCAAGGAGCTGCTGCCCGACCTGCCGATTGTGTATGGCTGGGGGATTTCCTTCCACGATCCCGAGCGCGGAAAGGGGCCGCATATCGACTTGGACATCGAAGCGAAGCGGGCTGATGTTCTGCTGGGCGTGTAGCGCTTCCACGGCGGTCGGGGCGCCTATCGGCGGCGTCGGATCAAGTCCAGGTTACGTTGCCAATACTGGCTTTCACACTGGCGTCAACGACGCTGTGCCGCTTGGCGGGCCTGCCTTCAGCACCAACTTCTTCGGAGAAAAGTTCGACCCGTTGGAGAACATCCCGGTCGCTACCGACTGGCGCTGGATGAATTGGCTTTTCCGTATGCCTGGCGTCGCCAACGTCACCTGTATCTTTCACCATTGGGGTCGCCCAGGGGGTGGCCTGACGATTGCCCTGGTCTACAGGCCGTTCACGACGGAGCTCTGGATTTTCGCGCTTACGCCACCGGCAGGGCTGGGCGCTATTCTGGCGGGGCCGATCGTCATCAACATGGCTGGCTATCGTCCTCTGAGTTGGGGAGTGAATGTCGTCACAAGGGAGACGGAGCTCATCATCTGGGATAACGCTCCGCCTATAGTCATCCCTCGATTCGTTCCTGCCGGTGGGCCGTATGTCCTTGTGGAGCTGCCGACTCTCGCACACAACCTGGGGATATTCCAGCCAGAGTATCAGCGCAACCTCATCGCCACGGACGAACTGGACGATGGGACAGGGCGCTTCGTCGGCGCGATCGATGTCCGTGACTATCCGATGGCGGGTTTCCCTCCCATCGCCGATGCCCCTGGCGGCTCTCAGAACTTCGCCGGACGTAACGCCGCTGGCGTTCCGCAGCCTGCCAGCTTCAACTGGTGGGACGAGGTGCCGGTCATGGGTAACACCGTGACTCCCTGGGACGACAACTTCTTGGGTGTCGGCGGTGGCCCCTCTCATTCGCTGTTTGCCGCTGCCGCGCCGCCAGCTGGCGCTGAGGTGGCGGCGCTCGTGTTCTACGATCACAACTACGCCGCTATCACCAACGCGAACAGCCTCCGGACGAGCGCGGGCAATCTGCTCCGGCTCAGCGGTCAGATCAACCGCGCCGACCTTAACGTTTGCCCCGACCAGTGGAACATTCGGGACATTGCAGGCACACCCTGGGACGACCCGATCTTCAATAGCATCGAAGCTGGCCACGAGGATTTCAACCTGGGCATGTCTCACGGCCAGCTCTACCTGGAGGCAGTGTACGGCCCGATCTTCGCGCCAGTGCCCCCTAGCGTGATTACCGAACCGCCGTTCCGCAGGCATCGTGGCGTGGTGGACGATATCGATGGGGTGCGGCGCGGGCAGGTGCTGATCTAGCACAGAGAATGAACCTGGTGGAGGTGGCGTGATGACGGAGGTAGAGAAGTGGCTCGACCTGAGCGAATGGCAGGAGCGGTTCTGATATGGGCTGGCTAGACTGGGCTCGGCCAGATCTGCTGCCGGACACCTGGCACGCTGGCTATGGCACCGCCGGCGCCTGGATCATCCCGCCGGAGGTTACTCGCGACCAGAAGTTCGGGATCATCTGGCACTCGGCGGCCGGGCTCTGGTCCCCGCCGGGCTACACCCCGCAGGACCTGATGCGGAGACGCGGCAACTCCTGGGACGGCACCATCATGACGGACGGCGAGGTGTGGAAGCACCGACCCCGGCCCACGTTCGTCAACTGGCACGGCGGCGGGCCGGCGCAGAACCTTCTCCTCGGTGGCTGGGAGGTCGAGGGGACGGGGGTATGGACGCCCGCCCAGAAGCGGTCGATCCTGCGCGTCAACGTCGAGACACACCGTTACCTCGGGTGGCCGCGCGCTCGCCTCGGGTTCCGGGCGCCGGATCGCTCCTCGCAGGACAGCATCCGCGGCACGATCGCCCTGGTGGGCAAGGGCGGGAACTTCGAGCACACATGGCTCAGCTACACGACCTGCCCAGGCGGCCGGGACCAATGGGCCTGGCTGATCGCTGAGACGAACCGACAGCTAAGCGAGGAGGACGATATGCCGTCACTGAAAGAAATCACAGACGCAACCGTGAAGGCCCTCCGGCCAGTGATTGCAGCTGAGAGCAAGAAGGCCGCCGTGGCAGCCCTCGCAGCCACCGCCAAGTCGGTCACTGAGGTCAGGAACAGCCTGCGGGGTGGCGACCTGCCCGGGATCTGGGTGAAGGCCAAGGGCCAGGGCACCATCTACTACGTGGAGTACGTTGGCGGCGTCCTCATGCGCCACCACGCCCGCAACCCCGCGTCCTACATAGGTGTCGGCGGGAACTGGAAGGTGATCGAAGTCTCACCTGAGCAGCTAGAGTTGATGCCTCGGGGGCCAGGGCTGCCCGACTTGAGGACGTGATGGGGAGTACGGGCCCTGCCGCCGCTGCCGGAGGCTGGCCGATAAGGCGTGGCGCTTCTGCGCCTGGTGTGGAGGAGAGATGGTAGTCGAGACCAAGAGCAAGAACCAGAACGGCATCAACACCCACCGCGACCTGTGGGCGGTTGTTGGTCGCATCCGGGAGGACGTGGCCCGCATGAAGGCGGAGATCCGCATAGCGCTGGTGCTGCTGGCTGCGATCATCGCCAAGCTGTTGTTCGCATGAGGAGGTAGGGGATGAACTATGCCATAGCTGCTCTGACGCTCATACGGGGCCTAGTGAGGCCGTTCGCGCTGTTCGCCATCATCGGCGGGGTCGTCGGCTTCCTGGCCTTCGGAAAGCTGGAGGAGGCGAAGTTTCTCGCCGCGTTCGGGGGGCCGATGGTCGGTTGGTGGTTCTTGGAGCGCAAGGTCCGGCACGACGACGGCGCGCCGTAGATGTGGCACGCCAGTCCCGCCGTCGCGTCCCCAAGGCCACGCGGGACGACGAGTATCGCCTGCTCCTAGAGCACGCCCCCAACGACCTGTACCGCGACCTGTTCGTCGCCATGCGCTGGGCGGGGCTCCGCGTCTCAGAGACGGTAGGGCTCAGGTGGGATAATGTGGACCTGGCCCGGCTCCAGATCACCGTCATCGGCAAGGGGAACGTGGAGCGCACGATCGACGTGCTGCCGGAGGCCGAGGCGATGCTGCGGCGGCGATATAGTCGACCTGATTCGCCTATTTTCGTCTTCCCCCGGCCCAATGGTCTGCCGCTGACGACGCGCGCCGTACAGCGCACGATCCAGGCGATCCGCGAGAAGCTGAACCTTCCACCGGAGCGGCTGACGCCCCACAAGCTACGCCACGCCTACGCGACCGACCTGGTGAACCGCGGTGTGCCGATCCACGTCGTCTCCGCGCAGCTCGGCCACGCCGACGTCTCGACGACCAGCATCTACCTGCACGCTCAGCCGGGGCAGGCACGCAAGTTCTTTGAGGACGTATAATGGGCGCGAGATGTTCGAAGTAGTGATACCACTCGTTGTCGCGATCATCGTCATGCTGGCAGCAGGTTACTTCCTCTACTGGCTGGGGCGCCGGGATGAGGCACGCGACATTCTTCGCCAGAGGCACGAGACATACTTCGAGGAGTAGAATGAGGGCGCGGCATGAACATCTTCGGTTTCCATTTGTGGCACCACTGGTCTTCTGAAGGATTAGGCATACACTCCTCAACACTCATAAGCGAGAAACCAGGTGTTACGTTGAGGGAACCGGCGATGATCCGTGAGTATCGCTGTACGCAATGTCGGGCAACGAAGACGACCACGAAACGTTTTCGTCCGCGACGGAGATGACGCAAAAGGCGACGCCGAGTGCTAGACTGAGGGCGTGATGGAATGGGCAATCATCGTTGCTGGTGGCCTCATTTGCATCGGCCTAGCTGCCGTCGGTTCAGCCATCCATGAACTCGCGAGGGCCATCCGATACCCTCGGGGTTGAATTAAACGGCGATAGTCAGGCATTACAAAACTACAGACAGGGGTTTTGTTAGGTGTAGGATGAGGGCGTGAAGCAAATCGTGACGCTCTACCAGGGCGGCCAGCAAGTCGACATCGTCCAGTGCCTCCGGTGCAAGGAGGTCTTCACCGTTGCGACCAAGGACACGGCGATGGTATCTGAGCGGAGGGACGCAGCGATAGCCCTGGGCGAGCGACACAAGGCCGAGTGTTCGAAAGCGAAGTGAGGTCGTGATGGAAAAGAGGAGAGTCTGCTGCTATCTGTATTTCGGGCGCTTCTCATGCCGACGGCGACCCGAATATCAGATCTCATGGGCTGAGCCAGGGAAAGCACCGTCTGACACTTACACCGATAGTTGCCCCCGCCATCTTGGTGCTCTCATGCCCGCAGGGCATGGTCCAGCAACAGTGACGCCGCTGATGGTTTACGGCAAGCTGGGAGAAGCGGCCGCCGCCTGATGCGACTCCCTAACCCGCTCGCGGCCTACCGGCGCTGGGCACTCCAGCAGCGGCTTAGGCAGGCTGGCTTCGACGTGGAAATGGCGCGCCAGATCCTAGAGGTCTATGACAGGGACGGCAGGAGCGAGTCAGAGAAATACGCCTTTCAGCGGCTAGTCGCTCAGTGCTATCAGGACTTGAAGTCCTTAGACGGCGGACTCAATTAGCCCCTGCTCCGTAGCCCAGGCCAGCGCCCGCTCATCCACCGCGCCCGCCTCCCGCGCGGCCGCCAGGTCCTCCGATTCCACCGATAGCACGCCGATGATCCCCCAGGCGTCCGTCAGCGTCCGCCAGTAGCCGCTGTCCCCGCCGCACAGCCTTACTGCCTGCTCATAGTCCGGTCCGGCATGGCGCCAACCCCTACGCCGCGTGTAGCGCGCAGCGGACCCCATGCACACCATCTCCACCAGCGCCCCCATCAGTTCCCCGTGCGGCTCGTAGTCCCGTAGGTGGACGAGCGCTTCCTTGACTGCGACGATCTCCCGCATCCTCTGAGCGGATCTGTCCATGCGGTCTACGTCGCGGTCACGGGGGAAGTCGTAGGAACCCGGCATCGTCTTGGCAGTTGCCGTGACGTAGGACGCCGACTCCGGCCCCATCGGGACGATGTCGCCGCCTAAGGTCTGGCTTTTCTTTTCCGCCAGGGAACGCAAATCGAGAGCCTCCTCTCCCAGACATTTTTCGAGTGACTCCTGCCAGGCGGTGTCTCTGCTGAGAGGATGCTGGGGATCGGCCGCAATGCGTTTGAGCGCATACCGCATCACGTTGATCCCGTCACGGGTGGAGAAGTCGAGCTTGAGTTCGTGGGCTTCCTGTAGAAATTCGACGGTGAGGTTGAGCATTTCTTCGTC
>CBDURB010000107.1:0-5585 GCA_965369585.1 uncultured bacterium | reverse complement strand
CTCCCGCTGTCGCGGCCGCTGGAGCCCCACCTGCTCCGCTGAACGGCCGTATATATCCGGCACCGGCCAGCCCTGTAGCCCCGCGTACGTGTCTATCTGCGACCGGTGGTGTATCTCGTGCTCCAGCATCATCATCAGCAGGCGCCAGCCGCTCAGCGAACCGTCGCTGTCCAGCATGGGCACCTTGCGCGTCAGCCACTCGTTCGGCGTCCCCTCCAGGCGTCGATGAAACTCCGCCGCCGACGCCTCCAGCGCCGGTAGCCAGCTCGATTGGCTCTCCGTTATCGGCACCTCCCAGTCCGCGATCCAGCCCTCGCCCCGGTATGCCCGCGCCCAGTACATGCGCGTCCCGGCGATGTGCCGCACGATCTCACCTATGCCCCAGGCGTTCTCGCCCTCGCCGCCGGTCGGCGCCCAGCGCTCCGCCTCCGGCGGCAGCGCCCCGATGTCGCGCAGCGCCCGCCGGTGCACCGCGTCGAAGTAGCGCAGGAACGCGTCGATGTCCGTAATCATCGTGGCATCTCCCATCCAGCCGAAGCGGCCCTATTGTACCTCTAAATCCGCCAGCCTCTCCAGCGCCTTCACCAGCGCCTGCGTCCCCTCCTCCCCCAGACCGTCCGTCTCCAGCGCTGCGAACATCTGCTGCACCAGCCCCGTTCCCGGCAGCGGCGACGACACCTTCTCCGCCGCCTCCAGCGCCAGCCGCAGGTCTTTCCCCTGATGCGCCACCTTGAACCCCGGACGAAAGTCTCGCTCCACGATGCGCGGCGCCAGGTTCTCCATCTGCCAGGACGTTCCCGCTCCCGCGCTCACCGCCTCGATCATCACCCGAGGGTCGATGCCGGAGCGGACCGCGAACACCAGCGCCTCACACATGCCCAGGTTCGTCAGCGCCACCGCGATCTGGTTGCATAGCTTCACCGTCTGGCCGGCGCCGCTGGGCCCGCATTGCACAATCTTCCGGCCCATCGCCTCCAGCACCGGCCGGCAGCGCTCCAGCGTCTCCTCTCGCCCGCCCACCATGATTGACAGCGTGCCGTCTGTCGCCCCCTGCTGGCCCCCGCTCACAGGCGCGTCCAGCATCTCGACCCCCGCCTCGCCCAGCCGCTCCGCTATGCGACGCGTCACCGCCGGCGACATCGTCGTCATGTCCACGTGCACCAGGCCGGGGTGCGCGCCCTCGATGATGCCTCCCGGGCCGAGGGCGACCTCCTCCACGTCCGGGGAGTCGCCTACGATAGTGATCACGACGTCGGATCGCCGGGCGACATCGGCGGGGCCGCTCCCCTTGGCGGCGCCCTCCTTCACCAGTTCGTCTATTCCAGGCTGGCTGCGGTTCCAGACCGTGAGGGTGAAACCGGCCTTCATCAGATTGCGGGCCATGGGCCAGCCCATGATCCCTAGACCGATGAAGCCGATGCGGTCAGTCAGCCTGTCCGCTGGCATCGGGGGAGCGCCCTGGCCGCCTCTACTTTACCGTGGCGGCGGCGTTGCTGATGACCACGTCGCCCCGCTGCGTCTTCGCCTGCAAGACGATGCGGCCGCCGCCTTCGTCCCACATCTCCGTGATGATGCTGTCGCCGGGGAAGACCACGCCGGAGAAGCGGACCTCCAGCCCCGTCATCCGGGCCGGATCGTTATCGCAGTAGGTGACCATGATGGCGCGGCCGGCGTGGCCAAGTGTGCAAAGCCCGTGCAGGATCGGCGTGTCGTAGCCCGCCATCTTGGCGAACGCCGGGTCGATGTGCAGCGGGTTTCGGTCGCCGGAGAGGCGGTAGATCATCGCCTGGGTGGGTAGCGTCTGCATCTCCACCGTCTTGTCCGGCGCCCTGTCCGGGGGCTTGTTCCCGGCCTCGGGGCCGCGCTCGCCCCCGAACCCGCCGGCGCCCCGCACGTATATGCTTGCCGTATTAACGAACAGCGCCTCGCCCTGCTCGTCCTTCGTCTCCGACTCAATCACCACCAGGGCGCCCTTACCCTTATCGTAGACGCCCGTTACCTTGCCGCTGGTGGTCAGCTTCCCTTTGACCGGGATCGGCTTGTTGAGCTTAATGCCCTGCTCGCCGTGAAGGATCATCATCGGGTTGATCTCTACGGCTTGGGTGAGCCCCATCAGGCTGGGGAACGCCGGGATCACGGCGAACGTGGGCAGCACTTTCAGGTTGCGCTCGAACACGAAGTCCAGCTCCGTGGCGCCCACGCCGATGGCGTAAAGCATCACGTCCCCGTCGCCGTACTCGAATGTTGCCGGCGGCAGCTCGATGCCTTCCGCCTGGGCGATGCCAACACGGGTGGTCATTGTGATGCCGCTCCTTTTTGAAGATTAGAGAAGATGCGCGTCAGCCCCTCCGCGTTAGCGTTGGCGAACTCCTCGGCGCCGCCCATCTCCTTGATCTTCCCCCAGTTGTCGCGTATCTGCTCGAGGCTGATCTCGCCGCTGGGGTCGAGGGCGACGCCCTTCCCCTCCACGATCGCTGCCCGCGAGAAGTAGCCGCCGCCCGCCACCCACACGCTGCCCGTCTCCGTGCACTCTTCCGAGCACAGGTACGCCGCTATCGGCGACACCAGCTCCGGCTTCAGCGCCTCCACCACCGGCGTTGGCAGAACGTCCTCGGTCAGGCGCGAGCCGGCCAGAGGCGCGATCGTGTTGGCGAGGATGTTGTACTTCTGGCCCTCGATCTTTAGGGTGTTCATCAGCCCCACCAGCGCCATCTTCGCCGAACCGTAGTTGGTCTGGCCGAAGTTGCCGTACAGCCCCGCGGCCGAGGTTGTGAACACGATCCGTCCGTACTTGTTCTGACGCATCACCCTGAAAGCGGGCTGGGTGACGCAGAACGCGCCCTTCAGATGCACCGCCAGCACCTTCTCCCAGTCCTCCTCCGTCAGGTTGTGAAAGGCGCGGTCGCGGAGGATGCCCGCGTTGTTGATGAGAATGTCTACCTTGTCGTAGGCGTCCAGCGCCGTCTTGACTATCGCCTCGCCGCCCGCCAACGTGTCCACACCGTCGTAGTTCGGCGTCGCCTCGCCGCCGGCGGCGCGGATCTCCTCTGCCACCTTGTCGGCCATGGCGCTGCCCCCGCCGGTGCCGTCGCGGGCGCCGCCCAGGTCGTTCACCACCACTTTGGCGCCCCGCGAGGCGAGGAGCAGGGCGTGGGCGCGGCCCAGGCCGCCGCCGGCGCCGGTGACGATCGCTACACGGCCATCAAATCGAACTTCACTCATATCTGACCTCCATATCTGTGGGCGGCTCCTTGCTATTAATTTCACATTTCGCCGCTCCTGTCAAACGATGGAAGACAGGGAGCACCATCCTCTGAAGCGTCTTCTTATTGTCGCCTCAGCCAGCGGCTCTATACGCTCTATTTCCTCGGTGCTATCATCTGAGCCGAGTGGAGCGCTGTTTGTGAGAATATTGACAAAGTAATCCACCGCCGCTATAACTGACGTATCGCTTCTGGACTAGTATAACGTTGACGCGAGGGTTCAGCGGGGAGGCATCATCGCATGGCTGAGTCCAAATACTGGAACCGATTCTGGCGCAGGCGCATCTCCAGGCGGACTCTCCTGGGCGCCGGTGCCGTGACCGCTGCCGGCGTGGCCGGCGCCGTGGTCGTCGGTTGCAACAGCGATGACGGCGGCAACGGCACCCAGACCACTCCCCGCGACGGCAGCCCCGTCCCAGTCGGGAGCCCTCAACCTGGTGGCAGTATCACCCAGGGCCGCCTCCTCGAAGCCGGCGGCATCGACCCCCACATCGACCTCACCGGCTTCGGCATCTACGACCTGATGTACACGTACCTCTACTCCTGGCAGCCCAGCGTCGAGGAAGCCGTACTGAACAACTTCGTCACCGAGATGGAGGTCCCGGACGCCACCCACATCAACTTCACGCTCCGCCAGGGCGTCAAGAGTTGGCCCTTCGGTCCCGCCGCTGACGAAGAGCTCACCTCTACGGACTGCAAAGAGAGCTTCCTCCGCCGCGGCACGGCCCTCACCGCCCCGGACAAGCGCTACCCCCAGCGCTTCCTGCATGGGGGTGGCCGCCTCGAGACGCCTGACCCCTACACCTTCAACATCGTCCTGGACCGGCCCTTCATCCCGGCCCTTCAGGACATGGCCAACCCCACCTGGGCTATCATCCCGCTCAAGGTCATGGATGCATACCCGAGTCTCAGTCAGAGCGCCTTCGGTAGCGGCCCCTTCATGCTGGACGAGTTCCGCGGCTCGGAGCGGATCGTGCTCAAGAGGCACCCCAACTTCTTCCTTAACCCGCGCCCCTGGCTGGACGAAATTAGAATAATCGTCATCACTGAGGGCTCATCCCTCCTGGCCGCCTTCCGCTCCGGTCAGCATGACGTCAACGGCGCCTTCCTCTCCAAAGCGGACGCTGAGTTGCTCATGGAGAGCGATGACTTCATCGTCGACAAGTTCCCCTCCCTCTTCTATCCCGTCATCCACATGAAGATGCGCCCGCCCTTCAACGACATCCGTGTCCGAGAGGCTATCGACCTCGCCCTGGACCGCGAGGACTTTATCAACGTGATATGGTCAGGCGAAGGCCTCTACAACGGCCCTATTCAAGCGCCGCAGGTCAAGTGGGCGCTCCCCCAGGAAGAGCTGCGCGCCTTCCAGCGCTACGACCCTGAGCGGGCCAAACAGCTCCTGACGGAGGCCGGTTTCCCGGACGGCTTCAAGACCAAGATGAAGCTGCCCAAGCTCCCCGGGGCCGCCGTCATCGGCGATATGGCCGTGCTGATCAAGGACCAGTTGAGCCGTGTGAACATCGACATTCAACTGGACGAAGTCGAGCTCGGAGCCTACATCGCCAACGTGATCCTCCCCGGCAACTTCGACATGACCTTCTTCCCCAACCTTCCCTACCAGGAGCCTGATCGGCCCCTCAGCTTCTACCACTCCCTGGGCGTCACCGGCACCGGCAACTGGACCAACTACACCAACCCGGAGCTGGACAAGCTCATCGATGGCCAGGCCGAGGAGTTTGACGTGGAGAAACGCCAGGAGATCATCCTTCAGGCCCAGCGCCTGATCCTGCCGGAGCACGGGCCGCAGCTGACTCTTCCCGGCAGCTTCGGCTACGCCGCCCGCTGGAAGCACGTCCACGTTCCTACCGTGTTCGGGGACCTTGGTCCAGAGCTACCCGCTGATGCCGGCCCCATCGGCTCCGATATCTGGGTTGACACCGCGTAACCGCCGGTAGTATCAAGGAAGGGCAGCCGTAGGGCGAACGATCCATGCGCAACTACATCATCCGTCGCCTGCTACTCCTGATACCCATAATGTTGGGCGTCTCCTTCCTCACCTTCGCCGCGTTCCGCATCATCCCCGGCGACGCTGCCATCCTCCGCTGCGGGTTCGGCTGTACGCCGGAAGTAATAGAGGCTGTCCAGCACGACCTGGGCCTTGACCGGCCCTGGTACGAGCAATACGGCGACTGGGTATTCGGCATCGTCCAGGGCGATTTCGGCGAGTCCATAACCGAGAGCGGGCTGCCCGTCACCACTGAGCTCGGTCGGCGGCTTCCTATCACCGTTGAGATCCTCGTCATGTCGGTCGTCCTTTCTATC
>CBDURB010000106.1:0-5638 GCA_965369585.1 uncultured bacterium | reverse complement strand
CTTCGTCAAGCAGTACTATTGGGTGCTCATTCCCATGATGGTGGTAGGTCTGGCCCTGAACGTCGTGCTCGATCTGTGGCGGTTGGCCCGCAATCGGTAGGGAGTAGTTAGAAGATGGCCCGAATGCATGAGACGGAGGAGCAGGTGAAGAAGGCCTCCCCGCCGGAGGAGTTCGTCCGCTTCAATTGGTGGCAGCGGTTTGAGCACTGGCTGCTGGTGGGCAGCTTCACCGCCCTCGTGGTCACCGGCTTGCCCCAGAAGTTCAACGATGCCGCTCTCTCGGTGTGGATCATCAACGCCTTTGGTGGGATCGATAACGCTCGCTTCCTCCACCGCATTCTTGCCTGCACCTTCATGCTGGAGTCCCTTCTCCACCTGTGTGAGATAGGTCTGTCCATCCTGCGGCGACGGTTCAGGCCGACCATTGTGATCACATTCCAGGACTTTCGCGACGCCTTTGACATGCTGCGCTATTCCTTGGGGCTCATCCCCAGGAGACCCCAGTCTGACCGTTATGATTACAGGCAGAAGTTCGAGTATTGGGGCATAGTTCTTGGGGCGATCATCATGATCGCCACCGGCCTCGTCCTCTGGTTCCCCACTTACATCACCCGCGCCCTGCCGGGGGAGCTCGTCCCTGCCGCCAAGGAGATGCACAGCGGCGAGGCGCTTCTCGCCCTGCTGGTGATCGTCATCTGGCACCTCTACGACGTCGCTTTGAGCCCCAGCGTGTTCCCTCTCGACACCACCATGATCACCGGCAGGATATCCCGCGGGAAGTTCCTCGAAGAGCACCCACGGGAATACGCTCGTCTGATGGGGAGCCAGGCTCTTCCCTTGCCACCGCCGCGTGAGGGGCCTACGGCCGCTCCTTCGGGGCTAGGCCGAGGCCCTCCCACAGGCGAGCCTCAAGTGAGTGGACCGGCCGTGAGCCAGGCTGTAACCGTCGCGGCTCCGCAGCTTCGATGGCCCGGGGCCATCAGACGAAGCCTGCAGTGGCGGGTGATGATCCTGGTGACCATCGGTACAGCGGGGATCCTGGCCGCCTTCGCTTTCTCCAGCCTGCTGGCCGTAAACGAGAGCATCGATCGTACCCTGGACGAGCGACTGGCCCTGGCTCAGGCCACTGCCGGCCATATCGACTATATGGTTCGCCAGGACCTAAGAGCGCTGGAAGAGGCGGCGGCCAGCGAAGGATTCGACCTGGATGATTTGGATCCCGAGCCTGAACGCCAGGTCCTCCAGCGTGTCTTGTCCGCCTACAGCTTCAATCGCGTGTACCTGACCGACGCCGATGCTGTGGTGCTCTGGACGGAGCCTCTTCATTCCTTGGTGCTGGAGGCAGACATTGGCTCTTCCCCCCAGGTGAGGGCCGCCCTGGCTAGCGGGCAGCCGACAGTATCCGGCCTAGCCACTGGTCTGGGCGAAGGGGGGCCGGTGGTCTCGATGGTGGTGCCTATCAGAGATCGGAGCGGACAGCTAGCGGGCCTAATGGCGGGCGATATCGCCCTCAGCAGCACCTATTTGACGGACATCATCAGGCCCGCGGCTACAGGCAGGACCGGCTACGCTCAGATTGTGGACATCCAGGGCACGGTCCTGGCCAGTACCCGCTCCGGCGAGCTCCTGGAGAAGAGCGATCACGAGGGTCAGATAGCCAATCTTATCGAGGAGAAGGGAACGTCGTCCGGTACCTGCCACGGATGCCATGAGTCAGGCGGGGCGGATGAGCGACAGACAGAAGTGATGGCCTTCGCTGCCTTGGAATCGGCCCCCTGGGGCGTGTTGATCCGTCAATCGGAGGACGAGGCTCTAGCGCCGGCGCAGCGGCTGAAGGAACGCGCCATCTGGTTCGGGGTTCCCGCTTTCCTCCTGGCCCTGCTCATCGCCTGGGTCACCGCCCGCAGCGTACTTCGCCCGGTGCGAGTGCTTACGGCTGCGGCTGAGAAGATATCCTCCGGCGACCTGTCGGAACCGGTGCCGGACCTGGGCGAGGACGAGGTTGGTAGCCTGGCCAGGGCGTTCGAGGCGATGCGCGGCAGGCTGAAGGAATCCCTTGAAGGCCTTCAAGCCTGGGGTCGCAAGCTAGAGGCCCGGGTCCAGGAGCGCACCCGAGAACTGGAGCAATCTCGCGATCACCTAACAGCGGTAGCTGAAGAGAACGCCGCCCTCTATGAAGAGCTCAGGCGCAAGGAGGCGGCGCGCGGCGAACTCCTCAAGAAAGTGATGACCGCCCAGGAGGAGGAGCGCCGCCGCATCGCCCGAGAGCTGCACGATGAGACGAGCCAGGCCCTGACCGCCCTGGTGGTGGGAATGGAGACCGCCGCCCTAGCTCCGGAGACGGCGACAGGCCGGATTAAAGAGAAACTAACAGAGCTCCAGGCGCTGGCATTAAAAACTCTGGAGGGCGTCCACGGCCTGATCTATGACCTGCGACCCTCGGTCCTCGATGATCTGGGATTGTCGGCCGGCCTGCGCTGGTACGCCGATAGCCGGTTACAGCCGGTGGACGTGCGCGTCCGCGTACTGGTGACAGGAGAGGAGAGGCGCCTGCCCGCTGAGGTGGAAAGCGCCCTGTTCCGCATCGGCCAGGAGGCCATCTCCAACGTGGCCCGGCATGCGCAAGCCTCTAACGTCGAGCTGGATCTGGAGTTCCAGGATACTGGCCTCACCATGGAGGTGGAGGACGACGGAGTGGGTTTCGACATGGCCGACGTGACAGGATCGGCCGCCGAGAACCCCGGCTGGGGCATCCTAGGGATGCAGGAGCGTGCTGTCTTGTTGGGGGGCAGTCTAGAGGTCACCTCGGAGCCTGGCAAGGGCACCCGCGTAAAGGTCAGCATTCCCTTGAGAGGGGAGAGTGGTAACGATGCGAAAGATACGCGTGCTCATAGCCGATGACCACGTCGTGCTCAGGGATGGGCTGCGCGCCCTTCTCAATATGTACGAGGACATCGAGGTAGTGGGTGAGGCCGGGGATGGGCTGGAGGCCCTGGAGAGGACCATCGAGCTTCAGCCCGACGTGGTGCTGATGGACATCGCTATGCCCCGCCTGGGTGGTCTGGAAGCCACCCTGGAGCTGCGCCAGCGCAGGCAGACCACGAGGGTCCTCGTCCTCACTCAGTACGACAATAAGGAATACGTATTCCAGATGCTTAAGGCTGGCGCCGCGGGCTACATCCTTAAGAAGGCCGCCGGTACCGAGCTCGTATCGGCCATCCGGGCGGTACACGCTGGTGAGTCCTTCCTGCATCCCTCAGCGGCTAAGGCGATCGTAGATCGCTATCTCGGCGAGGGGGAGGGGGACGAGGGGGAGCGCCGCTTAGACCAGCTCAGCGACCGTGAGAAGGAGGTGCTCGTGCTCCTGGCTGAGGCGCGCAGCAACCGGGAGATAGCCGAGCTGCTGAGCCTTAGCGTCAAGACGGTGATGAGCCACCGTGCCAAAATCATGGAGAAACTGGACATCCATAACCGCACCGAGCTTGTCAAATTCGCCATTCGGGCGGGACTGATAGACGTCGGAAACTAGGAGCTTGCCCGATGCCGAGGTTCTTGTCTGACCGTCCTTCCCCTCACCGCCGCCGCGAGCGGCCGAAAGCGCCATACCGTAGGATACTTATTGCTTCCTTTATAGGGCGCTTTCAGACCTCTTTCCCCAGCACTTGCCCGTTTTCGCCTGGGTCGGCCTCCGTTAGGCTGAAGACGGAGAGTATCCCCCTAGAGGTCGAGCCGGTAGCTGGGAGGGAGGCCGAAGATGGTGAGAAAGTACAATGCTGGTGGGTTCGCGCCGGCCGGCACGTATTGGAACAGGAAGACGTGGGAGCTGGTGCAGATCTCCGAGGGCGGCGACTACTTGCCGGCGGCCGAGGGCGTCACATACTACCGGGTACCGCTGTTGCTGGTACTAGCGCTGGGGCCCCTGGCTGGCCTGGCCTTCATCCTGTTCCTGCCATTTGCGGTGCCGTTGGTGGCCCTGTACACGATCCTGAAGGCCGTCGCCAGCAACATCCCCTGGTGGCGTCACAACCAGGCGAGGGAGGATTTGCGCCCCTCTCGCTAGGCTCCCTCCGCTGCCTGGAAGGCGGCGGAAGATGAGATTGGCGCTACCGGCGGCCTTCCTGTGTGCACTGCTGGCCTGCCTCATGACTTTCGGGCTCACTCTGGGTGAGCAGGGCAAGGCGATCAACAGCGAGCACGACCTTGGTGTAGCGGCTTATCCCGGCGTCTCGGCCTGCGAGACCTGCCATTTCCCCCACGACGCCGGCGGCGAGCCTCTCTGGGCCCAGAGCCCCTACGCTGAAGGCGAGCCTTTTTCGGGCATCAAGCCGCTCTGTTATAGCTGCCACGACGGCACGGTAACGGCGGGCGGCGGCTATGTTTTCGATCCCGGCTTGGCGCAGCATCCCAGCACGCCTGGAAAGGCGAGCGAGGATTGTGATATGTGCCATGACCCCCACATCCCGGACTACAGCAACTTTCTCCTCTTCCCCGCGGGCGCCAACCTCTGTAGAGCCTGTCATGCTCGCAGCTATGACAGGTTTCACTCGCTGAATGTGGATGCCATCGACGTTGGATATACCCCACAGGACGCGAACTGGAGCCCCAATGACGGCGACTTCAGCGGCACGCGCCTCTGGGATGCCGGCGGCTCGCAGGCTGGCAGTTATCTGAAGTGCCTGAGTTGCCACGCCGCTCACGGCGCGGTATCAACCACCACGCTCCTCACCATGAGGTATCGAGATGACATCAGCGCGGTCTCACCTCTCTGCCTGAACTGCCATCGCTGATCGGGGGTGATCATGCTAATGCTGAGAAGATATCGCGCGCTCCGGCGGTTGCTAGGCCCATCCGCGCAACGGCGAGCTAGTCTGGTGGCCCTGGCGTCGCTTGCGGCTTTGACGATGGCGATGATCGCGGCGGCGTTCTTGCCGGAGAGAGCCCAGAGCCCGGCGGTCAGCGAGCTCGTGTTCCCGGCCAGGTTGATCCAGCATCTGGAGAACCTCGCCATAGAGGGACAGACGTCCGTGGGCGGATGGAGGCAGCCATCCGCCATGGCCGTCGTCCAGGGGCGGTGGTTCGTGCTGGACACCGGCAATAACCGCCTTCTAGAGCTGGATGAAGCGGGGATCGTTCGCCGAGTCCTCGACCATCGGCGGGATGAGCGATTAACACTGCAGGACGCCATGGCCATCACCAGCGACGACCGCTATCTCTACGTGGCCAACTCCGGGGCGTCCCAAGTCCTGGTGCTGGAGCCCAGTGGTCGGGTCGTGAAGGTACTCACCTTGGAGAGTGTGAAGCCTGAGGATGAGGCACCGCCGCGGCCTATCGGCCTGGCTGTCACTGGCGATGGCGAACTACTCATTTCGGACGCCGAGAATCACCGCGTTCTGCGCTATGACGGCGACGGACGGCTGCTTCAGGCGATAGGAAGCGGTAAGCGGGCCAGCGGAACGGACGGCTTCAACAGCCCTGCCGGCCTCGCCCTGGACAAGATGGGCAACATCTACGTGGTAGATATCCTAAATGGGCGGGTTGTGCAGCTTTCTCCGGACGGCGCCTTCGTGCGTCAGTTCGGGCGGCTGGGCGATACGGCCGGCACGTTCTCTCGGCCCAAGGATGTGGCTGTGGACTCGGC
>CBDURB010000105.1:0-5661 GCA_965369585.1 uncultured bacterium | reverse complement strand
CGCTCCGCCTTTGGCGGATAGCGTCGCCGTCCCCATCGCTGAGGACGTGCGCCTCCTCGCCATCAAAGCGATCCAGACGGCCCGACAGCGCCCATGAACGTCGCCGCCGCGGCCATCCCCCTCCGAGAGCGTGCCACCGCCCACCTGACACCCACAGCCCCATTCCACTTCCAGGGGACTGTCCATAAGCCCTCTCACTTCCCGGCCCCCATCAGCGCCTATCGAGACGGCGTCTATTGGCAGACCCTTCGCCTCGGCGATGACCTCCTCGGCGTCCGCATGGAGGACGCAGGCGACGGCGACCGGCCGGCCATCGATGTCACTCTCTTCTCGATTTCGACTCTCCCCGAGGCCAAGAAAGCCGCCGCCCTCGACGAGCTCTCCTGGCGCTTTGACCTCGCCTCCGACCTCTCCCCCTTCGACCTCGCCTTTCGGGATGACCCCGTCCTGGGCCCAGTCATCGAACGCTGGAGGGGCATGAGAGTCAGCGCCAGTGACTCCCTTTACGAGACCCTCATCATCTTCATCACCCTCCAGAACACCACCGTTCGCCGCACCGTCCAGATGATGGAGGCGCTCCTCTCCACCTACGGCACTCCCCTGAAGTTCGATGGCCACAACCTCTACGCCTTCTGGAAACCGGAGGACATGGCCCGCGTCCCCGAACAGGATCTCCGCGATCTCAAGGTCGGCTACCGCGCCGTCTCCCTCCTGCGTACCTCCAAGGCGTTTGCCGCCGAACCCGAGCTCGAGGCCGCGCTGCGCGGCTCGCCCCGGGACGAGGCCCGCCACCGCCTCCTGGCCCTCTACGGCGTTGGCCCAGCCTCCGTCGACGGCCTCCTCTTCGGGTTCCTGCACCACTACGACGCCCTTGACTACATGCCCCCGTGGGAGAGCAAGATATACTTCCACCTACTCTTCGGCGAGGAGTGCCCGCCGTCAGAGACCCTGGAGGAGATGACCCGCCGCTGGGGCCCCTGGCGCGCCCTGGCCGCCCTCTACATCTTCGAAGACCTCTTCTGGCAGCACTCCCGCTCGCCCATACCCTGGCACCAAGACCTGATACGGTTGTAGGCTAGGTTCTCGGAATGCTCTCCATCCAACTCATCCGCGAAAACCCTGACGAAGTCCGTCGCGGCCTCGCCCGTCGCGGCGCCGACGACGTCGCCCTGGACGACATTCTCGCCCTGGACGCGGAGCGCCGCCGCAACCTCCAGGAGGTCGAGTCGCTTCGTTCCGAGCGCAACGCCATCTCCAAAGAGATCGGCCAGCTCGCCCGCGAGATGAAGACCGCCGAGACCAAAGAGGCGAAGCACGCCGAGCACCGCCGCTCCGACCTCGTCGCCCGCTCATCCTTCCTCGGCGATAAGCTTGGTGGCTTCGAGGATCAGCTCCGCGACATGGACCGCCGCCTGCGCGACCTCCTCCTCCAGGTGCCCAACCTACCCGCCAACGCCGTCCCTGACGGCGCGGACGAATCGGCCAACGCAGTGATCCGCACAGAGGGCAAGCCTATCAAGCCCACCTTCCACAAGCCTCACTGGGAGCTGGGCGAGGCGCTGGGCATCATCGACTTCGAGCGCGGCTCCAAGCTCTCCGGCTCCCGCTTCTACATTCTCAAAGGCCTCGGCGCCCGCCTCCAGCGCGCCCTCATCGCCTTCATGCTGGACCTCCACCTCACCGACGACCGCTACACGGAGGTCTACCCGCCGGCGATGATCAAGGAGGAGAACATGTGGGCCGGCGGCTGGCTCCCCAAGTTCGCCGAAAACATGTACCACGACGCCGAGGAGGACTTCTGGTTCATCCCCACGGCCGAGGTAGCGCTCACCAACATGCACCGCGACGACATCCTGGAGCCGGACACGCTCCCCCTCAGCTACGTCGCCTGCACCCCCTGCTTCCGCCGCGAGAAGATGTCCGCCGGCCGCGACGTCCGTGGCATCAAGCGCGGCCACCAGTTCGATAAGGTAGAGCTGTACACGTTCGTCGAACCCGAGCAGTCAGCCGAGGCCCTCCAGGACCTCGTGCGCGACGCCGAATCCGTTTGCCTCGCCCTGAGCATCCCCCACCGCATCGTCCAGCTCTGCGCCGGCGACCTGGGCTTCAACGCCGCCGAGGCCTACGACATCGAGATGTGGGCCCCCGGCTGCCGCGAGTGGCTTGAGGTCTCCTCCTGCTCCAACTGCACCGACTTCCAGGCCCGCCGCGCCAACATCCGTTACCGCCGCGAGAAGGGCGCCCGACCCGAGTACCCCCACACCCTCAACGGCTCCGGTCTCGCCCTCCCCCGCACGCTAATCGCCGTCTTGGAGAACTACCAGCAGCCGGACGGCTCCGTGCTGATCCCGGAGCCCCTGCGCCCCTACATGGGCGGCGCGGAGCGCATCCCGGCCTAACCCCCCGGCGCCGAAACGAAGAGGCGGCGGGCTCTCGCCCGCCGCCTCAGATCTCTACTTCTTCTTTGCCGCTAGTCCTTGTTCCGGCCGTGGGCCGGCGCGTGCTCCGGCGGCCCCTGACCGTCGTCTTCGTCGCCGTCATCGGTGCTCGTCACGGTTGGCTCCGTGCCGTCCTTCTTCGAACCCGAAACGGCCTTCCCCAGGTTCCTCGGCAAGCCGTCTTCTCCGTCCGTGAGCGCGGACACTTCGTCCGTCAACTCCTTGAGCAGCTTCCCGAAGGCGAAGCCGCCTTCACCCTTCTCTCCGGATAACAGTATCGCCGCCGCCGTCTCATCGCCGGCCGCCGCCAGCAGGTAGAGCTTGAAGATCGCGCCGAAACCGAACCCTGCCTCGTGCAGCGCCAGCACGTCCTCCTGGCTGGCGTCGTCGAATGTGCTTCCGATTACGTCCGCGATGTTCTGCGCGCCTTCAGCGTCGACGCCCTGCAATTCCACCTCGTCATCAGCGTCATCGGCGTCGGGATCGTCGTCGGGATCCTCCGCACCCATCACCACACCAGCCACCTCCGTGACCGGGTCCGTACCTGCCAGCGCAGAGTACGACCCTGCCGCGAGCGCCAGCGCTACCCCCGCAACGAGCACCGATAAGAACAGCGTCCTCTTCATGATCCCTCTCCTCCCTGAGCTATGTGCCATATTATAAACGGACAAACACCCCCGGCGTTACGACCACCCGGCTCTTTTGAACGCTTATTCCTCGCCTCAGCTTGTCTATCGTTGTCCAGTGCCATTTTCGTCGCTCCAACCGATGAATCCCAAAACGTTTCTGCCCGTATTATGTCGACATTATATAGACTCATCCCCTTCCCCCTCGCTACATCCGCCAAAGGAAACATCCGGTGAACGCCGATGCTATCATATCTAGCGTAATGCGCATCCTCGCCGTCGATATGGGCACCGGCACCCAGGACATCCTCCTCTTTGACTCCGCCAAGCCTGTCGAGAACGCCCTCCAGATGATCATGCCCTCCGCCACCGAGATCGCCGCCCACCGCATCCACGCCGCCACCAGCGAGCGCCGCGCCCTCGTGCTCACCGGCGTCACCGCCGGCGGCGGCCCCTGCCACTGGGCCCTGGAGGCCCACCTCAAGGCCGGCCTCCCCGCTCTCGCCACCCCCGAAGCGGCGAAGACGTTCGACGACGACCTCGACAACGTCCAGCGCATGGGCGTGACGCTCCTGTCCGAGGACGAGGTTGACGCCGCCCAGGGCGAGCACATCCCCCTCCGTGACCTCGACCTGGACGCGATCCGCACCGCCTTCTCCGCCTTCGACGTCGACACCCGCTTCGACGGCCTCGCCCTCGGCTGCCTCGACCACGGCGCCTCGCCCCCCGGCTACTCCGACCGCCTGTTCCGCTTCGACCACCTCCGCCGCGTCGTCGCCGAGCGCAACGACCTTCGCGCCTTCGCCTACCTGCCCGGCGAGCTGCCGGAGTACCTCACCCGCGCCCGCACCCTGGTCGCCGCCGCGGACGCCGACGCGCCGACCGTCTTCTTGGACACCGGGCCCGCCGCCGCCCTCGGCGCCCTCCAGGATTCCCAGGTCGCCGCCCACCATGAGCAGCTCCTCCTCAACCTCGGCAACATGCACGCCCTCGCCTTCCACCTCCACGGCACCCGCATCCACTCGTTGTACGAGCACCACACCGGCGAGGTCAGCGCCGACCAGTTCGTCGACTTCACCCAGCGCCTCATCGCCGGCACTCTCCCCCACGAGGACGTGTTCGATAGCAAAGGCCACGGCGTCTACTACGCGGACAGCCCCGCTCACCCTGAGCCTGTCGAAGGGCCAACGGGCGACCCGTTCCTGGCCGTCACCGGCCCCCAGCGCGCCAAGCTCCGCGGTAGCGTTCTCGACCCCTACTTCGCCGTCCCCCACGGCGACATGATGGTCTCCGGCTGCTTCGGCCTCCTCTGGGCCTTCGCCGAGAAGCACCCCCAGCACAGCGACGAGATCCTGGCCACGCTGGGCATCAGCGCCGCACTGGTGGCGTAGCGGAGCCGTCCAGTTGACAGCCGCCGCCCTTTTCGTGGATTATCGCTACGGGCGGGCGGTTTAGGAGGACGCCCCATGGCCAGCGAGCAGCTTCAGACGGTCATCCAGGCGATAAGGTCCGCCCCGGACCTTCACGGCGCCCCTGTCGAGCAGCGCCGCGCCGCCATGGAAGCCGTCACCGTCATGTTCCCCGTCCCTGACGACGTCACGCGCGAGCCGGTGGACGCTGGCGGCATCCCCGCCGAGTGGATCGCCGCCCCCAGCACGGACGCCGACCGCGTCATCTACTACCTCCATGGCGGCGGCTACGCCATAGGCTCCATCAACACCCACCGCGAGATGATCTCCCGCCTATCGCGGGCGTCCGGAGCGCGGGCCCTCGCCATCGACTATCGGCTGGCCCCGGAGCACCCGTTCCCCGCCGCCATCGAAGACGCCACGACAGCCTACCGCTGGCTGCTCTCCACCGGTGTGGACCCGGCCCGGTTCGTGATCGCCGGCGATTCAGCCGGCGGCGGCCTCACCGTCGCCACCCTCGTCACCCTGCGCGACGCCGGAGACCCGCTGCCCGCTGCGGCCGTCTGCCTCTCACCCTGGGTCGACATGGAAGCCCTCGGCGAGTCCATGACCACGAAGGCCGAGGCCGACCCCAGTATCAGGCGTGAGGATGTTCTCGAGGGCGCGCAGGCCTACCTCAACGGCGCCGACCCGCGCACACCCCTCGCCGCTCCCCTCTACGCAGACCTCACGGGGCTGCCGCCGCTGCTGATCCAAGTCGGCACCGCGGAGGTGCTGCTAGACGACTCCACCCGCCTCGCTGAGCGCGCAAAGGAAGCCGGCGTACACGTCACCCTGGAGCCCTGGGACGACATGATCCACGTCTGGCAGCTCGTGGCGGCCATACTGCCCGAGGGCCAGCAGGCTATCGACCGCATCGGCGATTTCGTCCGCCAGCACACCGGCGCGAAGGCGGCGGTGCAGTAGCGCCGAAACCTCACCCCTACGCGAACTCCCCCCGCAGCTCATTCGCGAACCGCTCCATCGCCGCCAGCGCCCCGTCGATACCCGCCATGATCGGCGGCTCGAACACCACGTGCGCCACCCCCATCTTCTGGTACCGCCGCAGGTGCTCCCGTATCTGTTCCACGCTCCCCACGCAAGGCACCGCGTTCTCGGCGGGCGCGTCCGTGATCGATAGCGGCGTCC
>CBDURB010000104.1:0-5674 GCA_965369585.1 uncultured bacterium | reverse complement strand
TCTGGCTGGATATGGAGCACCCGTACATCACCTACGACAACGATTACATCGAAAGTGTGTGGTGGATCGTGAAGCAGCTCTGGGACAAGGGGCTACTATACCTGGCCTACCGGGTGACGCCGCACTGCCCCCGATGCGGCACCTCCCTCTCCGACGCCGAAGTGGCCCTCGGTTATCGGGAGACTGATGACCCTTCCGTCTATATAAAGTTCAATGTTGCTAAATCACTCTATGCCAGTCCAGGTTTTCTTGATCAAGTTCGCGCTGGTTACGGCGATAGAGAAGCCGATTTCGCCAAATGGCTTCTCGAACTTGTGGGCGACAAGCCTGTCCGCCTGCTGGCATGGACGACCACACCGTGGACACTTCCGGGAAACACCGCGCTTGCGGTTTCGCCGGATGCCGAGTATTTGGTGATGGAGGGAGAGGACGACTACCTTATCCTGGCTGTGGCCCTTGTGAACATGGTAGGACTCGAAGGCTACAGAGAGGTGGGCAGAATCGAAGGCAGGGACTTGGTTGAACTGAGATATGAACCGCTATTCAACCCGTTCGACTTTGATGTACCTGTTCGGAGAATGGACACATGGGAAGAACGGGGACAGCAGGAAGAAGCCAGGGAACCTTCATCGAACGTCAGCTGGAAACGTGGCGGCGTCTTGAATTACCCTGTGATTGCGGGTGATTTCGTCTCTATGGTGCAAGGCACTGGGATCGTCCATGTGGCTCCCGCCTTCGGCGCCGAGGACTTCGCGGCGGGCAAGGATAACATCCTCGATTTCGTGCGCGATTACGTCGATTTGGAAGGTGTCATCCAGGGCACCTATCCCTTCGCCGGCCTGTTCGTCAAAGAGGCCGACCAGTTCATCCTGGATGAGCTGGCAGAGCGGGGGCTGCTGCTGCGGCGGGACGTCATCCGCCACACCTATCCCTTCTGCTGGCGCTGCGACACGCCTCTCCTCTACTACGCTAAGCCCACCTGGTACATCCGGACGACCGCGGTGAAGGACAGCCTCATTAAGGGGAACGAGCGGGTCAACTGGTATCCGGGGCATATCAAGAAAGGCCGCTTCGGCGATTGGCTGGACAACAATGTGGACTGGGCCCTCAGCCGCGAGCGATACTGGGGTACGCCTCTGCCCATCTGGCAGTGCGATGCCTGCGGCGTCCAACGCTGCATCGGCTCCCGGGAGGAGTTGCGCTCCAGCGCCCTCGACCCCGCTGCCGTCGACGCCCTGGAGGACATGCATCGCCCCTACATCGATCGCGTCGAGCTCAAGTGCGACTGCGGCGGCTCCATGCAGCGGCTGCCGGAGGTGATGGACGGCTGGTTCGACTCCGGGGCCATGCCCTACGCCCAGTGGCACTACCCGTTCGAGAACCGAGAGACGTTCGCCCGCAGCTTCCCCGCCGACTTCATCTGCGAGGCGGTGGACCAGACGCGCGGCTGGTTCTACACGCTGCACGCGGAGGCGGCGCTGCTGCACGCCGCCGGCGTGGTGCCGGAGAACCTCTGCTTCCGCAACGTCATCTGCCTGGGCCATATCCAGGACGACAAGGGTCGCAAGATGAGCAAGTCCGTGGGCAACGTGGTGGAGCCTATGGAGGTGTTGGACCGCCACGGCGCCGACGCCCTGCGCTGGTACCTGTTCACGGCCACCCGCCCGGGCGAGGCGCGCCGCTTCTCCTCGAACCTCGTGGCGGAGTCTTTGCGGCGGTTCCTCCTCACCCTGTGGAACACCTACAGCTTCTTCGTGACCTACGCCAACATCGACCGCTTCGACCCGACGCAGGCGGTGCAGGGGGAGCGTTCGGAGCTGGACCGCTGGGTGCTGTCGGAGCTGCACACGCTGGTACGTCGCGTGACCGAGCAGTTGGATGAGTACGATCCCACGAGCGCCGGCCGGGCGATACAGTCGTTTGTGGGGGACCTCTCCAACTGGTACGTGCGCCGCAGCCGCCGGCGCTTCTGGAAGTCCGAGAGCGACGCCGACAAGCTGGCCGCTTATCACACGCTGCACGTCTGCCTGGTGACGCTGTGCAAGCTGATGGCGCCGTTCACGCCGTTTGTGGTGGAGGAGATGTACCAGAACCTCGTCCGCTCTGTGGATAAGGAGGCGCCGGAGAGCGTGCACCTGGCAGAGTGGCCGGAGAGCGACCCCACGCAGGTGGACCAGCGGCTGATGGACGAGACACGGCTGATCATGCGGGTGGTCAGCCTGGGAAGGGCGGCGCGGAGCAAGGCGGGGATCAAGGTGCGTCAGCCGTTATCGAGGGTTGTCGTGAAGGCACGCGAGGCGTCCGAGGGGAAGGGGCTGAAGCGGCTTGAGTCGCAGGTTATCGAGGAGCTGAACGTGAAGGCGCTGGAGCTGGCAGAGGCCGATGGGGCGCTGGACGGCCTCACCGTGGCCGAGGACGAGTCGGGTTACGCGGTCGGCCTGGACACGGCGGTGACGCCGGAGCTGGCGGAAGAGGGGCTGGCGCGGGAGCTGGTGCACCGCATCCAGAGCCTGCGCCGGGCCGCCGGGTTCGACATCTCCGACCACATTACGACCTACTATCAGGGGCCGCCGCGCCTGCAAGCAGTTCTTAAGAGGCACGGCGGCTACGTGCGCCAAGAGACGCTGTCGGAGGAGCTGGTGGAGGGCGCGCCCCCGACAGGTGCAGGGGCCCACACCGAGGCGCAGAAGCTGGATGGCGAGCCGCTAACGCTGGCTGTGCTCCGCCGGAGTTAGGTTGGCCCCGCCAAAAAAGCCGGAATCGTTGTCTTAAGTGGTCTAGTTGGGGCTTGACTCGCACCAATGGTACTTTCGTATAATCTTGTCGTGCAGATGCAGGAGGCCCGCATGTCCCCCCTTGGGGAGACCCTCCAGCGTGCAAGGCAGGTCCGTGGCATCACGGTGGAGGACGCTGAGCGCGCTACACGTATCCCCCGCAGGTACCTGGATGCGTTGGAGCAGGAGAACTATACGATCCTGCCCGCTCCAGTGTACGCGCGGGGATTTCTGCGTTCCTACTCCGGCTATCTGGGGCTGGACCCGGCCGCTCTCCTCCCCCTCTTCCCCGTCGGTCACGTAGACGAGCCGCAGCTGGAGCCGCTGCCGGAGGTACAGCAGCCGCGAACCTGGTCGATGAGTGGCATTATCGCCGTCGCGGCGGTAGGGGTGCTCATCCTGCTGGTGGTCGCTCTGTACAGCTTAGGCCAGGAGGGCGGCGAAGGCGCGGTCCTGAGTGCGGAGCCAGCGCCCGTAGAGGAGAGCGTCCTGAACGTTGTGCTGCCGCCGGAGGAGCAGGCTGCTCTGGTTGAGCCCGGCGTGACGCAGGCCCTGCCTGACCTGGCCGGACGAAGCCTGGATGAGGCGGTCGAGGTTGTGGAGGAGACGGGCGCCGGGTACGTAGTGATCAGCGTGCGCGAGGGGGAGGTGCCGTTGGGTCAGGTTGTGGACCAGCAGCCGCTGCCGGGCACCATCGTTCAGGCCGGCGACCTCGTCACGCTTATCGTCAGCCGCTAGCGTCTGCGGCGGCCTTCCACGGCACGCTCCTTGTCGTAGCGCTTCGCACGCCGCACAATGTGCCTGCGATGCGAAGAGTCTGGCTTGCGCCCCTGGGTCTGGTGCTGGGAGCGGCGGGTGCGCTCCTCTGGGTTGGCTGGCGGTGGGTGACGCCTTACCCCGCCAAAGACGGTGGCCCGGCCGAATCTGCCGGCGTCGACGTCACGGAGGTGTCGTTCCTCAGCCTGGACCGCACGCGACTGCACGGTCTATGGCTGCCCGGGCGGAAGGGATACCCCACCGTTGTGCTCTGTCATGGCTATTTCAAGAGCCTGGCGGAGCCGTTCGATGTTGGGGTGGCGCTGAACGAGGCCGGCTACAACGTGTTCCTGTTTGACTTCCGGGCCTGCGGCCGTAGCGGGGGCCGCTTCACTACCATCGGCTACAAGGAGACGTGGGACGTTCAGGCGGCGGTGAGCTTTGTGTCGGAGCGATACGGGCGAGGCCCGGTGGGGGTGCTGGGCATCTCAATGGGCGCGGCGGCGGCGATCATCGCTGCTGCTCAGATGGAGGAGATCGCGGCGGTGGTGGCGGACTCCGCCTACGCCCACCTGGAGGGTGTGATGCGCAAGAAGATCCCGGACTTCGCGGCCGTCCGCTGGCTGGCGCCGGTTGGATGGATCAGCGTGCTCATCGGCGAGGCGATGGCCGGAGGGCGTCTGCGGCGGGTGCGGCCCGTGGAGTATGTGGGGCGAATATCGCCGCGGCCGCTGCTGCTCATCCACGGGATGCACGACAGCTACATCCCCGTCGAGCAACCGGGGGGGCTTTACGATGCGGCCGGGGAGCCGAAGGAGATGTGGATAGCGCCCGGCTCCGACCACGCGATGGTGCGCCTGGACCACCCGAAGGAGTACATGCGGCGCGTGATGGAGTTCTTCAACCGCTACCTGTTAGTGGAGAAGAAGGCGCGCCGGCGAAAGCGCGCGAAGACGGACTAGCTCTCGAAGGGCCTTTCGTTGAGCGCGTGGATGACCTCAGTGTGGTAGTCCACTATCTCCGCGTCCAGCCGCTCGTTTCGGATGAAGGCGACGACGCTGGACATCATCTGGTGGGCGTGGCTCTCGCTGGTGGTGACGCAGGTGATGCCGAGGGAGGCCATCTGCCAGCGGTCTTGGTCGCCCACCTCGGCGACGGCGACGTTGAACTTGTTGTGTAGCCGCGCCGTTAGCGACTTGATGACTCGTCGCTTCTCCTTGAGCGAGTGGTTCTCCGGCAGCCGCAGCCATACGCGGCAGAGGCCCACGGTCATGCTCATATCACTGTTCGGCCGGCAGCTCGGCTAGGGGCGGCAGGTCCTGCGGATTCTCCAGGCCGAAGTACTCCAGGAAGCGAAAGGTAGTGCCGAACAGGTAGGGCCGGCCCACCGTGTGGGCACGGCCGACCTCGGTGATGAGGCCGCGGGCGCGCAAGGAGGCGAGGGCGCGGTCGCAGTTGACGCCGCGGATCTTCTCGATGGCCTGGCGGGTGATCGGCTGCTTGTAGGCGATGATGGCCAGCGTCTCCAAGGCGGCGTGAGAGAGACGGTGGTTCTCCTCGACACCCAGGAAGCGCTCTACGTAGGGTGTCGTCTCCGGGGCGGTGACCATCTGCACCGCCGACTCCGTCCTCTGAATGCGCACCCCACGCCGGCCGCAGTCGGTGGCGAGGACGTCGATCGCCTGCTGCACCTCGGCGAGGCCGGCGTCAGCGATGCGGGCGAGTGCGCTCACATCCACGGGCTCATCGGCGACGAACAGCACGCTCTCCACGATGAGCTTGAGCCTGTCCAGGTCCTCATCTTTGGCCATAGCGGGTGGGCTAGTGCTGTGGGGTCTCGTCTTGGGGCGGGTCCTCGGGGGAAGGCCCCGATGCTACATCAGGGGGCGCCTGCGGGGGAGGCTGGAGCGGCCGCTCCTCGTCTGGCGCCGGGGTGTCCAATGCGGGTCCGGGCTGTGGCTCGCCGGGGGGCGTAGGTTCGAATGGCGCCACAGGCTCAGGGGGCGTCTCCGGGGTTGGGGGCTGAACCACCGAGGACGCTACGGGCTCCCCGACAGGTCGGGGGCCGAAGACGATGCGCACGCTGGGCGGCGCGGCGACGGGCAGGCCCAGGTCCGCCTGGAGCGTCTCCACGACCACGCGTG
>CBDURB010000103.1:0-5675 GCA_965369585.1 uncultured bacterium | reverse complement strand
CCGTCACCATCAAGGGTAATGCCAAGGAGGAGGCTGCGGAGAAGGGCAAGGGCTGGCTGCGCCGAGAGCGCCGCTACGGCGTTTTCGCCCGCTCCTTCACGCTTCCCACCGACATCGACACCGAGAACGCCTCCGCGGACTTCGAGAACGGCCTGCTGAAGCTGCGCCTGCCGAAGTCCGAGGCCGCCCGGCCCAAGACCATCAAGGTGAGCACCAAGGGCGTCACCGAAAGCGAAAAATCTTGAGCCGCTAACGCGCCGCTTGCTCAGCTAACGCAGACCGCCAGGCATTTCGCCTGGCGGCCGCTCTTTACTTTCGAACCCAGGCTCAGGCGGCTACGATCTTCCCCATCTCCACCTGGTTCAGCGCCCTGTCCAGGTTGCGCGCCGTGTGGATCAGCGCGATGTGGGTGAACGCCTGCGGATAGTTGCCCAAGAACTCACCCGTCCGCGCATCTATCATCTCCGAATACAGGCCGACGTGGTTGCCCAGGGCTACCACCCGCTCGAAGATTGCCCTTGCCTCGTCCATGCGGCCGCCCGTTACCAGCGCGCCGGCCAACCACAGGCTGCACATCGTGAACGCACCCTCGTCGCCGCCCACGCCGTCATCCGTCTCCGACGTCAGATAGCGGTGGACGAAACCGTCGCGCATTAGCTCCTTCTGCACCGTATCGATAGTGGCAACCATCCGCGGATCGTGCGAGGGCAGGAAACCGACCATGGGCATGAACAGAGTGCTGGCGTCCAGGTTGGTCGACCCGTAGGCCTGCACGAAGCTGCGGCGCTTCTTGTTCCAGCCCTTCTCCAGAAGATCGGCCTTGATTTCCTCGCGAGCGCGTCGCCAGCGGCTGAAGTCTACCGGCCTCCTCAGAGCCTTCGCCAGCCGAAGGCCCCTATCCACCGCGACCCAGGCCATCAGCTTGGAGTAGACGAAGTGTTTGGGCTCCGAGCGCACCTCCCATATCCCGTTGTCCGCCTCCTTCCACCTGCGCAGCGCCGACTCCACCATCGCCTCCGCCAGAATCCACAACGAGTCGTCGATGATGCCGCCCGCGCGGTGGTACGAATCGAACGAGAGGAGCACCTCGCCGTAGATGTCCAGCTGGAACTGATGAAAGGCGTCGTTACCGATTCGCACGGGCGACGAGCCCCGGTAGCCCTCCAGGTGGCCGAGCACGTCCTCAGACATGGCGTGATGATCCACCTCGCGGCCGATGCCGTAGAGCGAGTGGATGTCCTCGCCGCGGCCAAAGCCCAGTACCTGCCGCGCCAGCCACTCGATGAACGGGCGAGTATAGGCGGTGTGCCCCAGACGGTGGAACACGTCCAGCGTAAAGGCGGCATCGCGCAGCCAGCAGAAGCGGTAGTCCCAGTTGCGGCTACTCCCGACCTGCTCCGGTAGCGAGGTGGTGACGGCGGCGCATATGGCGCCGGTGGGCATGTACAGTAGCAGGTGCAGCGCCAGCATGGAGCGCTTCACCACCTCCTCCCACCGTCCCATGTAGCGCCAGTCGTGGGCCACGAACCGCCAGAACGCCTGCGTCCGCCCCAGCTTGCCGTAGACATCGCAGTCCTCCGGCAGCGGCGGCGAGTCGTCATTCCAGCGCAGCAGGAAGGCCGCCCACTCACCCTCCTTCAGAGTGAAGCGGGCGCGGGCGCCGCCTTCGGTAGCCTCCAGCGGCACGCCGGACGTCATGCTCAAGCAATCTCCATTGAGACGCGCCACTACAGACCGGCCGTTCACTTTCACTTCCGTAGGCGAGCGGGCGTAGTCCAGGCGAGGCTGAAACCCCAGCTCCATGTCTACGGAGCCGCGCTCGCAGCGCACTATCCGCACCACTTCATGGTCGCAGTGAGAGACCTCTTCCGCTACCGGCATGAAGTCGGTAAGGCTGACTGAGCCGCTGTCAGTCTCGAAGTTGGCTGCCAGGATGTTGCTCTCAGGCAGGTAAGCGTGCTCGTGTTTGAAGTCGCCAGCAGGCCGTATGCGGAAGTAGCCGCCGTTGGTATCGCCAACAAGAGCGGCAAAAACGCTGGGCGAATCGAATCGCGGGAAGCAAAGCCAATCGATGGAACCGTCGCCGCTGACGAGCGCGGCGGAGTGCATATCCCCAATTACGCCGTAATCACTGATTCGCTTGTACGGCATCCCATCCCTCCGGACAAGTGCTAAATTCCTAGCAAATCTAATATAGCCAACGCAGGCCGTAAATGGAAGTTGCGTACGGTTAAACGTTAGTGAATGGTAAAGGCTAGGGAGAGGTCCTTTTGTCGGTGAGCATCTACACTTCGGCGTACCGGAAGCAGCCGATAGTGTGATCGTTGACCATCCCCACCGCCTGCATGAAGGCGTAGCAGATCGTCGGCCCAACGAACTTGAACCCCCGCCGCCGCAGCTCCACGCTCATCGCCTCGGACTCCTCGGTCTTCGCCGGCATCTCAGACAGGGCCCGGAATCTGTTCTTGATCGGCCTGCCGCCGACGAACCGCCAGATGTACTCCTCGAAAGAGCCGAACTCCTCCCGGACCTCCAGGGTGCGCTGGGCGTTGTTTACGGTCGCCGCAACCTTCAGGCGGTTGCGGACGATGCCCGCATCGGCAAGCAGGCGCTCCACATCTCGTTCGGTGTATCGGGCGATTCGCGCAGCGTCGAAATTGTCGAACGCCCTGCGATAGTTCTCTCGCTTATTGAGGATCGTCTCCCAGCTCAGCCCCGCCTGCGCCCCCTCAAGCGTCAGGAACTCGAACAGAGTACGGTCATCGTGGACCGGAACGCCCCACTCCTTATCGTGGTACGCCAGCATCAGGGGGCCGTCGCCGGCCCAGGAGCACCTTACAGGGGCCTTATCTGTCGTCAAAGCGGGCCTGCTCCTTGTTAGGCGGGGCTCAGGGACGACGGTCTACCCCTTCGGCAGACCCAGGCCGCGCATCGCGATGATGTTGCGCATGATCTCGCTGGTGCCGCCGGCGATCGTCTCCGCCACGCTTAACTGGGAGTACCGCTCGATGCGGCCCTTCAGGTGAGCGTACTTGCTGTGCGGATGTAGCTGGCTGTACAACCCAAGCATCTCCATCCCGCTGCCGGCCAACCGTTGCCCCAGCTCCGAGGAGTACAGCTTGGCGATGGAGGCCTCGTAGTTCGGTATCTTGCCCGCCTGCTGGAGAGAGGCGACGCGGTAGCAGAGGTTCTGCCCGGCCTCCAACTCCACGCCGATCTCCGCCAGCCGGTGACGCACCTCCGGCCGCGCCGCCACGAACGAGGGGTGCTCCTTGGAGAAGCTCACGAGATCCTCCCACCAGCGGCGCGCCCGAGCCACCCCCGCCACCGACGACCGCTCGAAGTCCAGCGCTACGGCCAGCTGATACCAGCCGTTGTTCTCCTGCCCCACGATGTAGTTGGCCGGGATGCGCACGTCCTCAAAGTACACCTCGCTGAAGCCGTGCATGCCGGCCATGTTGATCAGCGGCCGCACGGTGATGCCGGGGGTATCCATGGACAGGATGAACATGCTGATGCCCTTGTGCTTGGGCGCCTCGGGGTCCGTGCGGGCCGCCAGCCAGCCCCAATTGGAGCGGTGAGCGCCACTGGTCCATATCTTCTGGCCGTTGATCACCCACTCATCGCCGTCCTTGACCGCCCTCGTCTGCAGGGAGGCGAGATCGGAGCCGGCTTCGGGCTCCGAATACAGCGTGCACCAGATCTCGTCGTTGTTGGCGATGGCGGGAAGGAAGCGCTTCTTCTGCTCCTCGGTGCCGTAGATCATAAGGCTGGGCCCCACCCAGGCCACGCCCATGTTCAGGCCGGTGGGCGCGCCCTGGTACGCCATCTCCTCGTTATAGACCATCTGCTGCATGATAGATGCCTTGAGGCCACCGTACTCCTCCGGCCAGGGCAGCGTCAGCCAGCGCCGTTCCGCCAGCTTCTTGTTGAACCGCTGACCGAACTCCGACTGCTGCTCAGCCCCTAGCTCAGTGCCGGTGTCGAACCGGTCCTGCCAGCCGGGCGGTAACTCCGCCTTCAGGAACTCGCGTACCTCGGTTCGGAACGCCTCCTCTTCGACATTGAACCTGAACTCCATCGCTCCTCCTATCTCAGCCTTCCGCCTTCAACGCCCCGCTCTGGATACGGCGGGCGACATCCGCGAACACCTCATAGTCCTGGGCCCCAACAAGGGCGAACTTCTCGTTGAAGACGAACGTGGGTACCCCGCTCAGCCCGGCGGCGCCCGCCCACGCCATCTGCTCCTCCACCCGCTGGGCGTAGCGGCCATCGGCCAGCGCCGCCCGCAGCCCGTCGCTATCCAGGCCGCACTCGCCGGCCAGGCGACAAAGGACGTCCTCATCGCCGATGTTCTCACCCTTCTCCCAATAGGCGGCGAACACGGCGCGATGGAACCGCAGCAGGCGGCCACCCTCCTTGGCATACTCCGTCGCCTCGTGCGCCTTGAACGTGTTGGCCACGACCGGCGGCGCGATCATCTCGATGCCGGACTCCCTGGCCGTCTCGCGCAGCCTGTCCAGATAGCCGGTCGGGTAGCGGCTGCCCCGGTACACCTCGTCGCGCGGCAGCCCCTCGGGGGGGATGCCGGGCCGCAGGTTGTAGGCCCAGGCGTCGAACTCAACATCGAACTCATCGAACAGCCGCTCGGCCCGCACCAGGCCGATGAAGCACCATGGTCAGATGTAATCGGAGACGACGCGCAGGCGGAGGGGCGCTGCGCCAGCAGGCTGCTTTGCCTCAACGCCGGCGTGGCGCTCTACGTCGGAGTCGCCGTCGAAGCCTACGGACCAGGATTCCATACGTGGCGATTATAGCAGCTTGGCGGCAGTTCGCGTTAACGTTATACTACCCTCGCCATGCCATCACTTGACGGCAAGATCGCCATCGTCACCGGCGCCGGACGCCACAACGGCATCGGCCGCCACATCGCCCTCGCCCTGGCCCGTCAGGGCGCCGACGTAGCCGTCACCGGCTCCGGCCGCCCGCCGGACGCCTACCCCGATGACGAGAAGGCGATGGGCTGGCGGGACATCGACTCCGTCGCCGACGAGATACGGGCGCTGGGCCGCAAAGCCCTGCCCCTGGTGATCGACATCAGCAAGGCGGACCAGGTGCAGCGGCTGGTGGACGAGACCCGCCGCGAGCTGGGCCGCATCGACATCCTGGTGAATAACGCCGCCGCCGCCCGCGGCAACGACCGCGTGCCCGTGGTGCAGCTAGAGGAGGCGGAGTGGCGCAAGGTGATCGAGGTGAACCTGACGGGGACGTTCCTGGTCACCAAGGCCGTCGCCAACGTGCTTATCGAGCAGGGCGAGGGCGGGCGCATCGTCAACATCTCCTCGATCGCCGGCCGCGAAGGGATCCCCACCTTCGCCGCCTACGGCACCACCAAGGCGGGCATCATCCTGTTCACGCGGGTGCTGGCGCAGGAGCTGGCGCCCCGCGGCATCAACGTGAACTGCGTCTGCCCCGGCCTGGTGGGGACGTACCGCATGAAAGACATCGTCCAGCAGGGCCCCATCCGCGACGCCATCATGCGCACCATCCCCCTGGGCCGCGAGGGGAAGCCGGAGGAGATCGGGGAGCTGGTCGCCTTCCTGTGCGGGCCGGACGCCTCCTACGTCCACGGCCAGGCGATCAACATCGATGGCGGCCGGGTGATGCAGTAGGGA
>CBDURB010000102.1:0-5678 GCA_965369585.1 uncultured bacterium | reverse complement strand
CGTTTGATGTGGCCCATAGCGGCCAGCACCAATGATCTGGTTATCGTCGCCCACCTTTCCATAATTGGTGCAGTCTTCGTAAGGACAAAAGTAAGGGCTGGTATCAAGTTGCTTTTTGCGGCCCATCGTCAACCTCCATAATTCATGCAACCTGCTCATTCAGGTTGGTCCGTATGGGCACATGATACCACAAATTAGCTCAGTTGTTAAGGGACATTAGGTATTTTTTGAAATCGCCTGGCTTCGCGTGTCTCCGGGAAGGCATCGACCACGCAGCACTGGATGTTGTAGCACTCGAAGCACCCTTCGATATCCTCGAAGCTATCAACGGTAAAGGCCTCGAAGAGATACCACCGCTCCTTTAGGCGACCTCGGACCACGACGTGCAGTTTCGAACCGACGTCGATGCCCATCACGTTCATCCTGAGCAGTCGTGGCTGCCAGACCTCAACACAGGCGTCCAAGATGTCGGGAGTGAGGCGGGACTCGGGGCTCGTGAACGGATGGCCGAGATCCTGGCGGTAGAAGGTTTCCTTGGTGGTGGGCAGCTTCCCATCGAGGGCCAGCTTCATGTCACGGAGGGGCGGGTGAGGCAGGCTCAGACGGTTCAGCTGATAGCCCCTGATCTCGGATTGACCGGGTTGACGAGGGACCCAGCGTCCCTCGCTGAAAGGATCCAGAGGGCAGCGGCAACTGAGGCAGACCACCCGCCCTGCGTCCCAATCGACGCTGTCGGGGAAGCTGGGCTCCTGCCATGTGCCGCACTGGCTGCAGAGCATCTCATAGTGACGCTGGTCGGACATCTCAAAGATGCTGGATACCCCGAAGTCCGAGATCGTCGGCGTCGAGCTCACACGCAGGCGAGGAGATCGGCTAGACCTGAGCCGAGACTGGGAAAGCGACAGGACATCCTCCTTCATCAGGTCGTATTCATCCAATATGACGAGGTCGGCGTCGATGCCGCTATACTGTGGCTCTTGCTCAGAGCCACAGAAGTAGATCACCCCGGGTCCGATGGTCCGCCGCTGGATATTGGCGGGGCCGCGGGCGATCCCCGGCACCGGCACCGCACGCTTGCGCAGGTAGGGACTCTCTTGGATGACCTTGCCCATCCGGACCTGCGAGATCCTGTCAGCCATCTCCTGGGTTGGCAGGAGGTAGAGAACCACGCCACGGTTGGCATACTGCGAGTCCGCTGCCCAGGCTGCGGAGTTGAGGTTAAACTCGGTGGCACCGACCTGGCTCGGCTTGCGGATCACCATGAACGGGTGGGAGTCCGCATAGATGGCGTGAAGGGCGGGCGGGATCAGCATTGGGGAGCCGCCGATGTTGCGATACGCCTCCGACCAGTAGAGAAGGTTATCCGGATTTCGTTTCGCCCTCTCCCGTAGCACCGCCCCGCTGAGCCTGTCGAGCGTGGCGGATGAGGAGTTCGAGCTCCTCGTCGGTGAGTCGTTGGATCCGTTCATCGTCCACCTCCATAGAGATGCGCTCCGTGGCCTCACCAAGGGCCAGCGCCTCCAGCTTGAAGCCGGCATCTATGGCCCTGATCGCCTCATGTGCCGTCACGTCGTTCGTGCGTTTGCCCTTTAGCCACTCGATGCCGCGATGTTGCAGAAGCAGGCCCTCCTGGCGCAGCCGTTCGCGATGCTGCTTGACCCACTCCAGGTGCTGGCGCTCCGCTTCCTCTCGAGTTCGCCGGTCGACGTCCGCGATGCGCTCTTGCCAGCGGCAGCGAGCGGACCAATCCTCCAGCGTGCGGAGAGAAGGGGTCCGCTGCAGGCCGGCCCGGCCGGGGTCAGCTCGGAGGGCGGCCGCGAGCCTGCTGAGGCTTCTCTCCGGTCCCAGCGCTAGGTAGAAGCCGAAGGCGCGTTCTTGGCGTGAGGAGGCACCCATGTCAGCCACCTCCGCGAGCGTTGGTCAGCTTCCGCGCTTCGCTTTCCGTGAAGGCCTCCCAGCGCGACAAGGCCAAGCGAACGTAGCGGGGATCGATCTCCATGCCGAAGCAGCGGCGGCCGGTGCGCTCAGCGGCAATGAGGGTCGTGCCGGAGCCCAGGAACGGATCGACGACCAGATCGTTGGGTTGGCTGCTGTTCTCGATCGCCTTCTCGCACAGCGGCAGAGGCTTGATAGTCGGATGCCCCGGGGAATCGCCTGGCCGCGGTTCATCCCAAACCGAGTCCTCCTTGCGCGAGCCCTGCCAGCTAGATTTCCCCTTCCAGCCGTAGAAGACATGCTCGTGACGGTAGTGGTAGTGCGAGCGACCGAGAACGAGCCTGTCCTTCACCCAAATGAGCCATTGGTGGTGGCGAATGCCCGCGGCCTCGATCGCGGCGCAGAGTGCTGAGATCAGCGGTCCGGAAGGGCTGAAGACGTAAGCGTCGCCGTTCAGTGGCCAGTAGCGGAAGGCCGCGGTCCAAAATGCCGCCTGCTCCCTCCCCAGGTTGTCGTTAGCGATAGGCACGTTACGGCACCGCCCAACCGCGGGCTTCTTGGCGCCCGGCTCGTATGCGACGCCGTAGGGAGGGTCCGCAACCATGGCAGCTGCGGTGTGCCCGGCCATTAACAGGCCCACGTCGGCGCTTTCCGTAGAGTCCCCGCACATGATTCGGTGCCTGCCGAGCTGCCAGACGTCGCCCCTCTCAACGCCGAGGTCGGCCTTCGCCGCGATCCACGCCGCGCCCAGGTCGAAGGTCTCCTCGCGATAGCGTTGTTCTCGGATATCCAGCGTCGTGAGAAGCCTTTCGATTTCATGTTCGTCAAAGCCGGACAAGCTGATGTCCACGTCTGGACGCTCCTGCAATTCGGTGAGGAGCTGGGCCAGCAACTCCTCGTCCCATGATCCCGAGATCTTATTCAGCGCCAGGTTTAGGAGCCGGGCGTTGTCGACCGTGATGTCAAGGAAGACGACGGGGACGGTCTCGAAGCCCAGGCGCCGCGCCGCGAGAAGGCGCTGGTGCCCGCCAATGACGGTCATGTCTTGGCGCCGTGCGATTACCGGGTCGACGATATCGAACTGCTGGATGCTGCGGGTGAGTGTCTCGAGCTCGTCGTCTGAGATGCGCCGCGGGTTTGAAGGATCCGGGCGCAGGTCGGCGATGGGGACGTAGTCAATCGTGAGTGGTGCCGCATGTTCTCTTTGGGCGCGCATCGTGTTTCACCTCCGCAAGCCTGTGAGCAGCTTTCGCTTGGCTCTCCATTTGACGCTCGACTGCCGAGCGCCTACGATCGACGTTAGAACGTTCCAGTGCGACTGTAAAGCAGGATGTCGCGACAAAACAGCGGACAAAATTTGGGAAGACCAGCGACCGAAGGTGACATCAGGGCAGCGATTATCCGCCTGGCGGATGCGACGAACTGGTCGGCCTCTAAGATTCACGACCACCTAGCGCACAATGAGACGTTCAGTGATCGCTTGCCGCATGTGCGTACCGTGCAGCGCTTGATGCGGCCGCGTCGTCGGACGGACGTGCGTGCAGAGGACTGGCGCCTAGCCGATGCGAGTTCCGAGGAGGCGCGGGTCGTGATGGAGGCCCTCGCCACCGTGATCGAAGAGTCTGACGGCAGCGTGTCGAAAATCAGCCGCGCCGAGGCGGCCTGGATCATGAAGATCAAGGCCGCCGTACCGGAAATGCCGACGCGCGTTTCCCTCCGGTTCGCGCGCGAGTACATGTTGAGCGAGGCCACGGCGCACCTCGACGCAGCGTTAGCCGTGGGAAAGCGGGTGGTGCGAAGACCGTCAGGCGAACTCGATCTGGATGGAACCCACGTCGTAAGGCACGTTGACCTTCACGTCAAACGCTGGATCGATCAGCCGTTGCTCGTTTGGGCCGGATGCAGGAAAGCAGCCCAGGCGTACGTTGAGGAGATCGGACACCACGCAAGCCTGTCGAGGCCCGGCGAAGACTCCTGGTTCGACGGCGATTTCTTTGGCCGGCTCATTATCGAGATCCGAAGAGAGGGATTATAAGCAAGTCACAGAGATCCAGCCATGGCGTCCGCTGGCGAGAAAGCCGCGTGTCTGCGGGCCGCCTGCTCGGCGTTGTAGGTAGACGTGTAGCGGCGAACCATATCGGGGCTGGAGTGACCAAGGAGATACTGCACATCGAGCTCGCGTGCATCCTGTTCGATCGCCCAGGTGGCGAAGGTGTGCCGAAACCGGTGGGCGTGCACCTTGGGGAGGCCAGCATCACGGCCCCGACGCCGCAGTATCTGCTTCAGACCGTTGGGCCGGAGGGCCACACCTGGCAGGAGCCGGCGATGCCCGGTTGTCGCCAGGAATAGGGGACCGGGCTCTTGCCCTCGCTTATCCAGGTAACCGAGCACCGCCTCGCGGCAGCGCGAGGCGAAGGGCACTACCCTCTGCTTGTTGCCCTTGCCGTGCAGCACCCGAAGCCGGCCCTCCTCCAGGTCGAGGTCGGCGCGATCGAACTGGATCAGTTCGGAGCAGCGCACGCCGGTGTCGAGTAGGGTGAGGAGGATGGCTCGGTCGCGGGCTCCGATCGCCGTGTCAGGATCGCAGCAGGCCAGAAGCCTGGCGATATCGTCCTGTGAGAAGGGCTGGACGATCCGCTGGGGGAGCCGGACGTTGCGGAGGGAGCGGAAGGGCGACTCCTTCAAGTAGTCGGCTTCGACCAGCCAGTTGAAGAAGCAGCGGACCTCGCGGAAGTATCGGTGCCGGGTTTCCATGGAGTAACCGGTGTAGCGGCCGAGGTAGGAGTAGAGGTGGGTGGTGGTGATTCGGGAGACGTCACCAGGGAAGTTCTCCTCGTGGGCTACGCGCGCGAACCGGCCCAGGGTCTCGGCGTAAGCCTTGAGGGTGTTGGGCGATTTGCCCTCCACCTCGCAGCGGAGGAGGTAGAGGTCGATGAGGGCCTCGAGGCTCCCGTCTTGATGGTCCTTGCCGTTTCGTCTGTCCATGCTCGTTGTGGCATACATTGGCTGTGTGTATACACGCTCTAGTGGGGCCGGAAGTCAAGCAAGACAGGCGGGAAAGTGAAGGGAAATTGCGGGAAAGAGCCGTATCTAGGCCGTATCAGGCCGTATGGGCGCTGTTGCGAAGCCACAGAAGCGCGGCCGCCGGGTCGTTATGACCCGGCGGCTCGGCTCCTGACAGACTTCGCGCCCTAGTCTTCAGGCTGCTCGACGGGTCGCCAGAATCGCCAGCCGTTGACGGGGTAGCCAGCAGCGGCCTTGCCGGCTGCGCTGAGCGACGGGTAGCGGACGCCTTCGAACTCCACCTCCGGCCTGCCCTCGTCGCCGAGGACCACGGATGCCGAGAACTCCCGGCCCTTGAGCCTGGCCGTGAACACCGTGCCGGGGGCCAGCTCCTCGTGCTGGACCGTGGCCCGGCGGCGCTTCGGCGCTTCCGGCCGCTCGTGCTTTTTCTTGGCCATGGTGATGACCTCCTTTCCAGGTGGACATCACTCACTCTGTTTGGCCGGGAAGTCAAGTCCCAGCGGCCAGCGTCAAGCGCAGGAATTCTTGCGTTGGTAGAGCATCTGCTTAGCGAGCACAGGGTTGGCAGAGCACAGTACTAGGGAGCAGCGGGTCTAGAGAACGCACACTATCCGTTGTTAGTGTGCGCTCAGCGCTGGGTGGCGGGGCGCTAACAGAAATGCCTGTGCTATTGGGTGTGGTCAAGATGGATGCCTATTGGGATGACAGGCGGATATGGA
>CBDURB010000101.1:0-5696 GCA_965369585.1 uncultured bacterium | reverse complement strand
CCGACCACCTCAGCGAACGTCTGGGGGCGCCACTTGCGGTACAGGACCTGTCCTGCCTGCTTGGCCGGGGGGCTTGTTGAAGGGACCTCGGGACTCACTATGCGGTCATTATAGGGCGGTGGCTATATCAAATCAAAGGCTGAAGGCGGCCCGAATCCGCTCACCCTGAGCTCGGCGAGGGGCCCATCTGGACGATCCCCAGCAGCTCCTCCTCCCGACCCCTCATGGGGCGCTCCTCCCCCGGCTCCGCGTGATCGTAGCCCAGCAGGTGTAGCGTGCCGTGGATCAGCAAGCGCGTCACCTCCTCCTCCACGCTGCGGCCCCCCTCCTCCGCTTGCCGAAGGGCCTGCGGATAGGCGATCACCACCTCGCCCAGCGCCGGCACGCCGCCTGGCGGCCCCACAAGCTCCTCCCCCTCCTGCTGCGAGAAGGAAAGCACGTCTGTGACCTCATCCTCGCCCGCGTACTCTCGGTTAAGCCCGCGCACCGTCTCGTCGTCCGTCACTGTGACGCTTAGCTCGCAGGGCGGCGCGTCCTCCTCCGCCAGCACCCGCAGCGCGATCGTAGCCAGCCACTCGTCGCTAACCGTCTTGACGAACGGCTGGGCGATGGCGATAGGGACTACGTGCTCGGGCACCGGCGTCCTCCAGAGTCTAGCCGAACACCCTCGCCGCCGCCTCGGACGCCTCCAGCAGCGGGCTGGGGAATATGCCGACGACCAGCAACCCCACCACCGCCACGACCATCGCCAGCCCCAGGTAGTATCCGGGCTGGATGCTCTCCTCGCTCGCCGGCTCGGCGGTGTACATGTTGAGCACCACACGCAGGTAGTAGTACGCAGCGACCACGCTGTTCAGCACCCCCACGATCGCCAGCCAGACGAGATCGGCCTGCACGGCGGCGTTGAACACGTACACCTTGGCGATGAACCCCGCCGTCGGCGGTATCCCCGTCAGCGAGAGGAGGCAGAGGGTGAGCCCCAGCGCCAGCAGCGGCGACCGCTTCGCCACCCCCGCGTAGTCCGCGATCTCGTCCGAGCCGATCTTGCTGGAGATCGCGATCACGGCGATGAACGCCCCCAGGTTGGTGAACGCGTACGTCCCCAGGAAGAACAGCACCGAGCTTGTCCCCAGCAGCAGCTGGGGGTCGGCGGCGGCCACCGCCGCCAGACCAATGAGGAAGGTGCCCGCCTGGGCGATTGAGCTGTAGCCCAGCATCCGTTTAATGTTCCCCTGCATCAGCGCCGTGATGTTCCCCAGGCTCATGGAGATCGCCGCCAGTATGGCGAACACGATTGCCCAATCGCTGGGATCGAAACCACCTTGCGTTGGGTTCCCGGTAGATAACGCGGTGAGGAAGATGCGCATCACTACCGCGAACCCCGCCGCCTTGCTGCCTACGGAGAGATAGGCCGTCACCGGCGTCGGCGCCCCCTCGTACACGTCCGGCACCCACATCTGGAACGGCACGATCGCCATCTTGAACCCGAACCCGGCCATCAGGAACACCATCGCCAGCACCAACGCCGAGCGTGTCTCGCCGTCCGCCTCGCTCACCACCCGCCCGATCTCGTCTAGCGACGTAGAACCCGTGATGCCGAACAGGTAGGCCATCCCGTACAGCGCCACGGCCGAGCTTATCGCTCCCAGGAGCAGGTACTTCAGCCCCGCCTCGCTGGAGCGGCCGTCTTTCATGAACGCTACCAGGATGTACAGGCTTATGCCGGTCAGCTCCAGCGCCACGAAGATCGCGATCAGGTCTATCGTGCTCGCCAGCAGCATCATCCCCGCCGTTGACGCCAGTATCAGCGCGTAGTACTCGGCTACGAACCGGTTTCCGCGCAGGAAGTCGATCGATGAGAGGATGACGATGGCGGCGGTGCCCGCGAACAGGAAGTTGAAGAACAGCGCGAACGCGTCCACGCTCATCATCCCGCTGAACGCTTCCCCCTGCTCGTCGAAGGCGATCAGCAGCGCCGACCAGACGATCGAGGCCGCCGTTCCCGTCAAGGCGAGCGCGCCCAGGGCGGGCCGCCGCATCCGCTCCGCACCTGTGCCCACCAGGGCCCAGCCCAGGTCAGCGAGGATGATGACCCCCGCCATCGCCAGCAGGATCAGCTCCGGCCCGAACCGATTAACGCTATCCATTACGTCCCAATGTAGGGGCGACCCTGCCTACCGCGTGCCCGTCTCAGGAGGGGCAGGCAGGATTCAGGTCGCCCGCAAGGCTCCGATGCTTCAACTATCGGCGCGTCCATCACGCCAACCTCTCCGCTATCGGCGCCACGCCCGTCTCCAGCAGGTCCAGCACCACCGCCGGGTACACCCCTACCGCGAAGATCACCGCCACCATCGCCAGAAGCGGCCCTCGCTCCCACCAGGCGGTTGCGTCGCTGATCTCCTTCCACTTCTCGTTCAGCTCGCCCCAGAACACCCGCTGGATCATCCACAAGATGTACCCCGCCGTGAGCGCGATGCCGATGACGCCCACTATCGTGAAGAACTCGTGCTTCTCGAAGGTGCCCAGGAACACCGTCACCTCTGCGGCGAACCCCGCCAGGCCGGGCAGCCCCAGCGAGGCCAGCCCCGCGATCACCATCATCGTCGCGATGAACGGTATCCGGTGGGCCATCCCCGAAAGATCACCGATGTTCCGCGTGTGGGTGCGGTCGTAGATCATCCCCACAAGGACGAACAGCAGGCCGGTGATCAGCCCGTGCGTGAACATCTGCATCGCCGCCCCCGCCAGGCCCACCGTCCCCAGCGCCGACGCTCCCAGCAGCACGTACCCCATATGGCTTACGCTCGAATACGCGATTAGCCGCTTCAGGTCGGTCTGCATAAGCGTCACCAGCGCCCCGTAGATGATGCTCACCGCCGCGAACCCGGCCAGCCACACTGAGGCGTCTCGGGCCACGTCCGGCATGATCGAGAAGCAGAGGCGGAGGATGCCGTAGCCCCCCATCTTCAACAGCACCCCGGCCAGAATCACGCTCACCGCCGTCGGCGCGTCCGTGTGCGCGTCCGGCAGCCACGTATGGAACGGCACCACCGGCAGCTTGATCCCGAAGGCGATGATCAACAGCAAGAACATCGTCCAGGCCGGGAGAATCGCCCCCTTGATCTCGCCTAGCTGCCCCAGCTCGCGGATGTCGAACGTACCGGCGGTAAACCCCAGCGCCAGAATCCCCACCAGCATGAAGCTGGACCCCAACAGCGTATACAGGACGTACTTCCAGGCCGAGTACAGCTTGTTGCCGCTCCCCCAGATAGAGATCAGGAAGAACATCGGGATGACCTCTATCTCCCAGAATATGAAGAACAGCACGAAGTCCAGGGCGCTGAACACCCCCAGCAGGCTCGTCTCCAGCACTAGGATCCAGGCGAAGTACTCCCTCGGCCGCAGGTCAATCCGCCAGGAGATGAGCACCGCCACCAAGAACAGGAAGCCGGTGAGCGCTACCATCGCTAGCGAAAGGCCGTCCACGCCCACGGCGTACTGGAGCGTGAAGTCGACGAAGTCCGACTTCAGCCAGGTAGTGCTATCGACGAACTGGAAGCCGCCCGAGTTGCGGTCGTAGGCGGCGAACAGCGTCAGCGTCAGCGCCAGGATCACGGCGCCGACCCCGGCTGCTATCCACTTCGCCCAGCTCTCCCGCTCACGCGGCAGCAGCAGAATGGCGGCCACTCCTGCGATCGGGAAGAATACGATAAAGGTGAGCACATCTACCTCAGGGATTCGCTATCAGCACGCCGGCGATCATGGCCACCACGCCGATGAATATCGCTGCCCCGTAGAGCTGCGCCTGCCCTGCCTGCGCCAGACGGATTTTCTCCGAGCTAAGCCGCATCAGAGAGGCGAGGCCGTTGACCACCCCGTCAATCACGTAGCGGTCCCAGGCGTGCAGAGCGGCAGCCGCGCCCCGCATGATCAACCCCTTGACGATGACTGTCTCGTACAGTTCGTCCAGGTAGTACTTCCGGTCCAGCAGCGTCTGCACCGGCTCCAGCGCCGCGCTCACCTCCTCGGCGCGGATCGCCTTCCGGCTGTAGATCGCCCAGGCCAGCCCAAGCCCTGCCAGGCCTACGGCTACCGAGACCACCGATATCCACAGGACGAACTCCCCAGCCGCCGCCAGCTCATGCGTCTCCTCCGGCAGCCATCCTTCCAGGATGTCGCTCATCCCGCCGTTGATGTTCACGAAGCCCACCGTCGCGGCCAGCGTCGCCAGCACCACCAGCGGCAGCAGCATCACCCACGGCGACTCGTGCGGCTCGGCCGGGCGGCCGCCTGCCTGGTCGCCGTGCTCCGAGACCTCGCCGCCCTTGTACTCGCCCCCAAACGTCAGGAACAGCATCCGGCCCACGTACACGGCGGTGAGGAACACCCCTGCCAGCGCCGTCCAGAAGATGAGCGGCTTCTCCGCCCAGGCCTCGATGAGAATCTCGTCCTTGCTCCAAAACCCGGCCAGCGGAAACACGCCCACCAGCGCCAACCCCGCCACAGTCGTGGTCAGGAACGTCACCGGCATGAATCGGGCCAGGCCGCCCATCTTCCGCATGTCGAACGTGCCGGTCGCGTGATTCACGGAGCCCGCGCCCAGGAACAGCAACGCCTTGAAGAAGGCGTGCGTAAACAGGTGAAAGATCGCCGCCCCGATAGCGCCTACGCCCAGCGCCATCATCATGTATCCCAACTGGCTGATCGTGGAGTAGGCCATCACCCGCTTGATGTCGCTGGCCACGATCGCCAGGCTGGCCGCCATGATCGCCGTGATCGCCCCCACCACTACCACGGCGTTGATCGCCTCCTCGGACACGATGAACACGGGGAAGAAGCGCGCCACCAGGTACACGCCCGCCACCACCATCGTCGCGGCGTGGATCAGGGCGGAGACCGGCGTCGGGCCCTCCATCGCGTCCGGCAGCCACACGTGTAACGGGAACTGCGCCGACTTGCCCGCCGCCCCGGCGAAAAGACCCAATGCGAACCACGTGATCACACTCGACCCAATGAGCCCCGCCGCCGCCATCTCCTGGATGTGCGGTATGCTCAGTTCCCCCGTCTTCGTCCAGATCAGCAGGATCGCCGATAGGAACCCCAGGTCGCCGATGCGGGTCACTACGAACGCCTTCGTCGCCGCCCGGCGCGCCGAATCGCGGTAGAACCAGAAGCCGATCAGCAGGTAGGAGCATAGCCCCACCAGCTCCCAGAACACGAACAGCTGCAGGATGTTCGAGGCCAGAACCAGCCCCAACATTGATCCCGTGAACAGCGACATGAAGGCGTAGTAGCGGTTGTAGCCCGGGTCGCCCCGCATGTACCCCTGCGAGTAGAACTGCACGAGCAGCGACACGCCGGTCACCACGATGAGCATGATCGCTGTCAGCCCGTCGACGGTGACGCCGATGTCGACTCGCAGCGACCCGACGGCCACCCACTCGTGGGCGTCGAAGCCGATGCGCGCTCCGTCCTCCTGAAGGACGCTGTCCAGCGCCCACAGCGACAGGAGGAATGAAGCGGCGATAGCCGCCATCGTCAGGTAGCCGCTGAGTCGCGCCTCCCATCTCCCCGTTCGGGTCAGCCCCAGTAGGGCAGCCAGGGAGATGACCGCGAACGACCCAAAGGGCAGAAACAGTATCGCCCAGACTACGCCTTCGGGGATCTGGTTCAGCACGCTATATCTTCCTCAGGAT
>CBDURB010000100.1:0-5715 GCA_965369585.1 uncultured bacterium | reverse complement strand
CGCCCTCTCGGGTGCCTGCCTCGGGGGGGTGTGCGCCTCCGCCTTCGCCCGCCTCGCCTGGGGGGGGGGGCGCCGCCCCGGGGCCACCCTCGCCCGGCTCGCCGTAGACGGCGGAGCCGGCCTTCTGCATCGCCTCTGTTAGGGCGGTGACGGCGGCACGGATGCGCTCCGCGTCTCCGTCTGAGGCGGCGAGAGCGTCTCGCACGTCCTTGACGCCGGCCTCTATGTCGGCGCGGACGTCGGCGGGTATCTTGTCGCCGGCCTCGCGAACGGTCTTCTCGGCGGTGTAGGCGAGGGAATCGGCCTGGTTGTGAAGCTCGATCTCCTCACGGCGGCGGCGGTCATCCTCGGCGTGGGCCTCCGCGTCCGCCTTCATGCGCTCGATCTCCTCCTCGGTGAGGCCTGTGCCGGCCTGGATGGTGATCTTCTGCTCGCGGCCGGTGCCCTTGTCGCGGGCGGAAACGTGGAGGATGCCGTTGGCGTCGATATCGAAGGCGACGTCGATCTGGGGCAGGCCGCGGGGCGCGGGCAGGATGCCATCGAGGATGAAGCGGCCGAGCGATTTGTTATCGCCGGCGATGGAGCGTTCGCCCTGGACGACGTGTATCTCGACGGAGGTCTGGCTCTCGGCGGCGGTGGAGAACACCTGCGACTTTGAGGTGGGGATGGTGGTGTTTCGGGGGATGATAGGGGTGGCGACGCCGCCCAACGTCTCGATGCCGAGGCTGAGGGGGGTGACGTCCAGCAGTAGCACCTCACGCACGTCGCCTTTGAGGACGCCGGCCTGGATGGCGGCGCCCACGGCCACGACCTCGTCGGGGTTGACGCCCTTGTGGGGCTCGCGGCCGAAGAACTTCTTGACCGCCTCGACGACCATGGGCATGCGGGTCTGGCCGCCGACGAGGATCACCTCACCGACCTCATCGGCGGTGACCTTGGCGTCCTCCAGCGCCTGGCGGCAGGGGTCTATTGTCTTGTCGACGAGGTCGCCGACAAGCTGCTCCATCTTGGAGCGGCTGAGGGTGATGTTGAGGTGCTTGGGGCCGGCCTGGTCAGCAGTGACGAAGGGCAGGTTGACGTCCGTCTGCATTACGGTGGAGAGCTCCACTTTCGCCTTCTCGGCGCCCTCCTTGAGGCGCTGGAGGGCCATACGGTCCTCTTTCAGGTCTATCCCCTGGTCTTTCTTGAACTCCTCGATGAGCCAATCGATGATGCGCTGGTCGAAGTCGTCGCCGCCGAGGTGGGTATCGCCGGCGGTGGACTTGACGTGGAAGGTGCCCTCGCCGATCTCCAGGATGGAGACGTCGAAGGTGCCGCCGCCGAGGTCGTAGACGGCGATCGTCTTCTCCTCCGACTTGTCGAGGCCGTAGGCGAGGGAGGAGGCGGTGGGCTCGTTGATGATGCGGAGGACGTTGAGGCCGGCGACCTCACCGGCGGCCTTGGTGGCCTGACGCTGGGAGTCGTTGAAGTAGGCGGGGACGGTGATGACGGCCTCGCTTACGGTGTCGCCCAGGTAGGCCTCGGCGTCGGCCTTGAGCTTCTGGAGGATCATGGCGGAGATCTCCGGCGGCGAGTAGGAGCGCTCGCCCATCCAGACGCGGGCGTCGCCGTTGTCGGCGGCGTCGAGCTTGTAGGGGAGGACCTTGAGGTCGGCCTGGACGGTTTCGTCGTCGAAGCTGCGGCCCATGAGGCGCTTGATGGAGAAGACGGTGTTCTCCGGGTTGGTGACGGCCTGGCGCTTGGCGACCTGGCCGACGAGGCGCTCGCCGCTCTTGCCGATGGCGACGGTTGAGGGGGTGGTGCGGCCGCCTTCGGCGTTGGGGATGACGACGGGCTCGCCACCCTCCATGACGGCCATGGCGGAGTTTGTGGTTCCGAGGTCTATTCCTATCGCTTTAGGCATGGGGCGTTACTCCTTCGGGTCGAGGGCCAGGGTTGGGCCACAGATTGTTTGACTCGCTCGCTTTGTGTTTTGAACCGTCATCGCTTTCATCTCAACCGTTGTAGCTGCGGGGCCGTGCCTCCGGCAGGCAGGCTTGATGCCTGCAGCTACGATTGGTCATCTCCCTGTTTCTCACTCGCTTGTTCAGGCTTCTCGCCGCCTTCAGGCGCTTCCGCCTCCTTGTCTTCTTTCGTTTCCTCTTTCGTCTCGCCCTTGCCCTTGCCGACGACGACCATCGCCGGGCGGAGGACGCGGTCGTGGAGCTTGTAGCCGCGCTGGACTTCCGCCAGCACCTTGCCCTCCTCGCCGTCGGCGTGGGTGACGGCCTCGTGAATGCTGGGGTCGAACTGCTGGCCCTCGGCCTGGATGGGGGAGACGCCGGCGTTATCGAGGAGCACGAGGAGCTTGCGGTGGATGAGGGCTATGCCTTCGAACCAGGTGAGGCCGGCGAGGCGGGCGTCAAGGCTGCCGAGGGCGCGCTCCAGGTCGTCGAGGATGGGGAGGACGTTGATGATGAGGGCGGCGGAGGCGAAGCGGCGGCTCTCGCTCCGCTCCTGCTCCACACGGCGCTTGTAGTTCTGGAAGTCGGCCTCGGCGCGCTGCCAGTTGCCGAGGTATTTCTGGGCATCCTCCTTGGCGTTGGCGAGCTGCTCCTCGAGGGGGGCTTCGACAGGCTCAGCCTGAGCAGATTCGGGCTCAGCCTTGCCTTCGACGGGCTCAGGCGGGGCGGGTTCGGCCTCGGGCGGCTCAGCCTCTGGAGGGGGTTCTTTCTTACGGGGGTTGTCAGTCATGTCTTCGCTCCAGGGAAAGTCTAGCCGAAGTAGGCGTCCAGGAGCTCCTCCATGATGCTGCTCATGTAGCGCACCATGGAGACGGTTCTGGAGTAGTTCATGCGCGTGGGCCCGACGACGCTGATGGCGCCGCGGAGGCCGGAGGGGCCGCCGTAGGGGGAGATGACGACGCTGCACTGCTGCATGGCGTCCTGGGGGTGCTCACTGCCGATGATCGCGGTCACCTGCTGATCGCCGGCAGCGAGGGCGAGGGGTATCGCCTTGTCGAGGTTGGAGCGGCCGAGGAGGTCCATGAGGGCCAGCATGCGGTCTCCCTGGGCGAACTCAGGCTCGAGGAGCATGTCGCGGAGGCCTTCGAGATAGGCTTCGCCGAATGACTCCGCCTCCTCAGACTCCATCAGATCAAGGGCGACGTGCACGGTCTGGGCCTCGAACGAGCGGTGCTCCATCTGCATGGCGCGGATTTCGTCCACGGTGCGCCCGGCGTAGAGGGAGTTGAGGTGGGCGGCGACAGCGGCCAGCTCAGCCTGGGAGAGGGGCCGGTCCAGGGTGAGTGTTTGCTGGAGGACGAGCGTCTCCTGGAGGACGAGGACGAGGAGGGCCACAAAGTCGTGCACGCTGACGAGCTGGAGCGAGCGCAGCCGCGTCTGAGCGGCGTGTGGGGCGGTGACCACGGAGACGTAGCTGAGGCGGGCGGCGAGTACGGCAGCGGCCAGGTGGGCCCACTCATCCGTTTCGCCGGCCACCTGGTGGAACTGGTGGCGGATCGTCTGCTGGACGGCGGCGGGGGGCTCCTGAGGCCGCATAAGCGCCTCCACGTAGTAACGATACCCCTTATCGGAGGGGACGCGACCGGCCGAGGTGTGCGGCTGCACGATGTAGCCTTCGTCCTCCAGCCGCGCCATTTCGTTGCGGATGGTGGCGGAGGAGACGGGCAGGCCGTAGCGCTGGACTACGGCGCTGGAGGCGACCGGCTGGGCGGAGCGGACATACTCGTCCACGATGAAACGCAGCAGCTGTTCTCGTCTTTCGGTAAGCATGTTGCCAACCTTAGCAATTAGCACTCGCGGGGTGAGAGTGCTAACCGAGGTTCAGCGTAGCACCCCCGTAGAGAAGGTGTCAAGCGCGGAGCCGGGCGCAGGCCATCGCGCCGTATTGACCCGCCTTCAGGGAGCTTGCTATACTCAGCGCGACCCCATACGAGTCCAAAGGAGTTCGCGTCATGGTAGAAGAGAACCAGGCGGACACAGAAGAAGCCCCGCAGAAGAAGGGCGGCAAGAAACGAAAGGCGTTCTTCCTCGTGGCCCTGATCGGCGCTGTAATCGCGGCCCTCTCGTTCTGGCGCCGCCGTGGCTCTGAGGAAGAGTTCGAAGAGTAGCATACCGGCAATCCCGACCCATCCCTTGGTACCTGACATCGCGTTCCTTCGGAGCGAACTGTCCACATGGAGATAACCTGGCTCGGCCATTCCTGTTTTCGCGTTCGCGGCCGCGGCGCCGCGATTGTCACTGACCCCTGTCCGCCCTCATCCGGCTATACCATCGGCAAGCCCACGGCGGACATCGTCACGATCAGCCACAACCATGAAAACCACTCGTACGTGAAGGCGGTGGCAGGCAAGCCGGTCCGCCTTGACAGGCCCGGGGAGTACGAGATTCACGGCGCTTTCGTGACCGGCGTCGGCACTTACCATGACGCGGAGAACGGGGCCACTCGCGGCGCCAACGTGTCCTTCGTGCTGGAGATGGAAGACCTACGGGTCTGCCACCTGGGAGACCTGGGGCATACACCCACGCCGGACCAGGTGGAGGAGATGAGCGGCGTGAGCGTGCTGCTGATACCAGTCGGCGGCAACACTACGATTGACGGGGCGACGGCGGCGGAGGTGGTGAACCTCATCGAGCCCGCTATCGTCATCCCGATGCACTATCGCACTGAGGTCACGAAGGACGAGCTGGCGCCGCTGGACCGCTTCCTTAAGGAGATGGGCGCTAAGGATCTGGAGCCCCAGCCCAAGCTGACGGTGTCCCGCAGCACCCTGCCCCACGAGATGCAACTGCTGCTGCTGGACTATCGCCGCTAGCGGCCGCGGGCAGCCAGATAAACGCCGGCGACAGCCGCCGCTCCGAGCAAGGCCACTGGTATCGCGATCGCCAGCAGGAGGGCCAGGTTGGAGCCATCGTCATCGTCCTGGGCCAGAGGAGGCTGGAGGCCACCCTGGCCCAGAGGCAGGGTTCTAATCTCTTCCACAATCGTCGGCGTGATCAGGTCCTCGGGCAGGACCGGCTCCCGGCCTTCAATCGTGGCCAGGACGACCTCGCCCATGAGCGCGTGGCCTTCATCGTTGGGATGAATCTGGTCATCAGCCACGAGCTGGGCGGCGCGGCCGCGAAACAAGGAATAGACGCTGGCCAGATCGGCGCCGAACTCCGTCTGTGAGACCACGCTCTGGGTCAGATCGTTGATCCCCCGGATGGCGAAGTCCGCTATCAGTTCGGCCGCGTCACCTCTGCCCGACAGGGGGCTGTAGAGGTCAAGCACAACGATCTTAGCCTTAGGGGCCGCCTCTCGCAGACTGCGAAGCACCTGCGTAAGGTTCTCCTCTAACACGGCGATCATCTCCTCGAACAGTATCTGGCACTCCGAGGCGAGAGGGTCAGCGACGCAGGGGGAGTCAGGCGTGGCCAGGGCGAGCACGTCGTTGCCGCCGATTCCGACGGTGATGATCTCCACGCTGTCGTCGGAGGAGGAGGTGTCCTCCTGGCGCTCGATGATCTCGTTCACGGCCCGCTCCAGTTGACCGCCGGGCAGTAGGAGGTCAGCGCTGGTAGCGCCGGGGACGCCGTGGTTGATCAGATCCAGGCCGCGGTCGCGGTAGCGCTCGCTCTTGCGCAGGGTGTCGTAGGTGATGGCCACGTAGCCGCCGGTGGCCGGGTCCGAGGCTCCCACGCCGCAGGTGAGAGAGTCGCCGATGGCGACGTC
>CBDURB010000099.1:0-5743 GCA_965369585.1 uncultured bacterium | reverse complement strand
GGACAGTTTTCCTTGCGCAAATCTGTTCGATAGCGTAACCAGTCGTAGTCTCATCGTCAAGGGAAATGCGGACAATAACTTTATCGATTTACGCTGATTTGCCCCTAGCGTTGCTCTGCCCTACTCTAACCAGCGGGAGTATGCAGAGTACGCGTTCCGCCCTGCGCCTCGGTGGCCCTGTCCGGTTCCGTGACCGCTGGCAGGGGCGCCTGGCGTCCTTCGAGGTTGACGACGACTGGCTGATCCTCAACCTTGTGATCTCCCGCGGCATCTTCCGCCCCAGCGAGGTGAAGCTCCCGTTCTCCATCGCCGCCGATTGGGATGATGATGCCCTCTCCCTGGATTGCACCAGCTACGAGGCGTTCCGTCGGGAGATACCCCCGCTGGCCGTGCCGCCGAAGCCTCTTTCAGCCAAGACACCGCTTTCCGTCGCCGACTTCAGGCTCGCCGGAGCGCTGGTAGAGCGGACCTCCCGCCGCGCCAGTCACCTGATGCTGAGCCGCGGCCTGTTCGCGTCCGACCAGCGCGTCGTCCCGGTCCAGGACATCGCTCTTGAGGGCGGGACCATCCGGCTGGCGGCGCAGGTTGATGCCCTGCCCGGCTACCGCCGCGATTCCGATCTCCTTCAGGCGGTGCGTGGTGCCATCGCCGCCCACCCCTACCTGACCGCGGACGACCGTCACAGCCTGAGCGTTGAGGTGGTGGACGGAACAGCCTACCTATCGGGCAACGTCCGCACCCCTCAGGCCGAAGGACATGTCCATGAGGCCGCATCCTCAGTGCTCGGCGCCGCCGCCGTCCAGGGCGACGTCATCAACGACCGGCAGTTGGAGATCGAAATAGGCCAAGCCCTTGACGCCGCCGGCCTCTTCCGCCACGCACGGGTCTACGTGAGGGCGGCGCTGGGCGAGGTGACGTTAGGCGGCTTCCTCACCAGCACGGCGCCTATCCCCAACATTCTGAGAGTGGCGGAGGCGGTCCCGGGCGTCCGCTCCCTCGATAATCGCATGGAGGTGGCGGAACCCCCTCCACAGCGCGCCTCAGCGGCGTCCCCTCAGCCTCCTGCGGACGGCCCCGGCCACTAGTCGCTAGCCCCCGTCTGCCGCGCTGGCCTCGCCCCTATCGGGCGCTATGCCAGACGCCCATCACCATCGGGTCTGACAGCGCCGGGAAGCGGCCGTACGTGTCCCAGATGTAAGTGCACAGATCCTTCGTCGCCTCCAGGCACCACTCCAGCGTCTTGGCGACGACCCTGTCCAGCGATTGGCGGGCGCGCAACGGTGCGGGGCCACCCTCCTCCTTTATATATCCGTCTGTCAACCGTAGCTACGTGCTATCATGAAACGCGAATGCTCTTCTTCCGCTACCTCGACCGGTTAGACAACGATCCTCTCGCCGCTCTCATCTTCTTCGGAGCCCTGGTCACCGCCCTGGTCGTCGGCATCTCCTTCCACGAGTTCTCACACGCCTACGTAGCCGATAGCATGGGAGATGGCCTGCCCCGTAGCCGTGGTCGCGTAACGCTCAACCCGCTGGCCCACCTGGACCCCGCCGGCACCATCTTCCTGTTCCTGGTTGGATTCGGTTGGGGTAAACCGGTGCCGGTGAACCCTAACGTGTCTCATAACCCCAAGGCGATGATGGCTATCGTCGCCGGCGCCGGGCCGGTCTCCAACTTCCTCGTCGCCATCTTGGCCGGCCTCCCCCTCCAGTTCGGTCTGGTGCCCTGGCTGTCGCCCTTCAACTTCGCCGTCCTCGACCACTTCCTTTTCGTTGGCTTTGGCTTCGACGAGTACCTGGGGCTGTACCTGAGCGCCATCGTCCTGATCAGTATCATCCTGGGCGTATTCAACCTCCTTCCGATTTTCCCGCTCGACGGCCACCGCGTCATCCCCGCCTTCCTCACCGACCAGGCCGCCCATACCTACATGCAGTTCCAGAGTCGCTACGGCTTCTTCATCCTCATCGCCCTCATCGCCATGCCGTTCCTGACCGGCGGCCAGATTGGCCTCCTGTTCGAGGTCATGAGCCCCATCATCAACGTCCTCGCCCGCCTGTTCGCCGGCATAGACGAAGACGTATTCGGTTAGCGGCGCTTTTCGCGCTCCGCGCCTCGTGCTAAGCTGACGCCGTGACGAAAGAAACCCGAGAACGCAAACGTATCACCATAATCGGCCTCGGCCTTATCGGTGGCTCCCTGGGGCTGGCGATGAAGGCGGCCGGCCTCCCGGGCACGGAGATCGTCGGCCACGATCGGGCCCGCGACGCCGCCAACAAAGCCCGCAAGATGGGCGCTATCGACAGGGCTGAGCACAATCTGCCCAGAGCGGTGGAGCGGGCCGGTATGGTCATTATCGCCACCCCCGTCCTCGCCGTACGCGAGGTGATGCAGCAGATCGCCCCCGACCTGCCGGACGGCTGCTCGGTTACCGATACCGGCAGCACCAAGGAGCGGATACTGGAGTGGGCCGCCGAGTGCCTGCCGCCCTCGGTAAACTTCATCGGCGGACACCCAATGGCCGGTAAAGATACGCAGGGGATCGATAACGCGGAGGCGGGCCTCTTCCGTGACCGCGCCTACTGTCTCTGTCCTGCCGTGAACGCTCATGAGGACGCCGTGCGCGCCGTCGCCGGCCTGGTGACGCTGGTGGGTGCCCAGCCGCTGTACCTGCACCCCAAGGAGCACGACCAGTACGCGGCCGCCGTCAGCCACCTGCCCCTGCTCCTCTCCGCCGCCCTGTTCTCCCTGCTGCGCGCCAGCCCCGCCTGGAACGACCTCGCTCCCATGGCCTCATCCGGCTTCCGTGATGTCACCCGCCTCGCCTCCGGCGACCCCCGGATGAGCCACGACATCTTCCTCACCAACCGCGACGCCGCCGTCCACTGGCTCGACCGCATGGTGGAAGAGCTCCAGCGCTACCGCGGCCTGCTTCAGGGCGACACCGAGGAACTGCTGGAGACGTTCGCCAGGGCCCAGATCGACCGCGACAGCTTCCTCGCCGAGCCGCACCCGCGGCGCCTGGAAGGGGAGGAGCCGCCGGACGTGCGCCAGGACATGATGAAGTCCCTCATGGGCGGTTGGGTCAGCGAGCGTGTGAAGAAGGTTCGCGAGCTGCCGGGCCTCATGAGGGAAGCCGGGTCCGCTGGGGCCGAAGGCAAGCCCAGCCGCGCTGAGCGCATAGCTGAGGACATTCGGCGCGATCTGGACAAGCTCGAAAAGAAGAAACAGCGCCGGAACTCAGAAGAAAGCAAAGAGAAGGACCGCGGGTGAGCTGCGGTGCAGCGCCTTGTCCGTCCCGTCCGCACGCTCCGCGGCACGATCGCCCTCCCCGGCGATAAGTCGATCTCTCATCGCGCCGCCATCTTCAACGCCATCGCCGACGGCGAGGCTGTGGTCCAGGGCTTCCAGCGCTCCGCTGACTGCCTGGCCACGCTGCGCTGCCTGCGTAGCCTGGGTGTCCACTGGCGCTGGCTGGACGAGACTACCCTCAGTATCAGCGGCAGAGGCCGCCACGGCCTGTCCGAGAGCGATCGCGTCCTGGACTGCCGCAACTCCGGCACCTCCATCCGGCTGCTGGCGGGCCTTCTCGCCCCGCAGCCGTTCTTCTCCGTCCTCACCGGCGACCGCTCCCTCCTCTCCCGCCCCATGGCCCGCGTCGTTCAGCCGCTGCGTCTCATGGGCGCCGACATCTCCGGTCGACAAGGCGACACCAGGGCGCCGCTGGCCATCAAAGGGTGTCCCCTGAAGGGCATCCGCAACCGTTCGCCCGTCGCCTCCGCCCAGGTCAAGTCCGCCCTCACCCTGGCCGCACTCTACGCTCACGGCGAGACCGTCATCGAGGAGCCCGCCGCCAGCCGCGACCACACTGAGCGCATGCTCCAGGCGATGGGCGCCGACCTCGATTTCGGCGATGGGCAGGTGCGGGTCCGGCCCCTGTCGCGTGACCTTCAGCCCCTGAGCCTGCGCGTGCCGGGCGATACCTCCGCCGCCGCCGGCTGGCTGGTCCTCGCCGCCTGCCATCCAGACGCCCATCTCCGGATACAGGGCGTCGGCGTCAACCCCACGCGCTCTGGCGTGCTGGATGTCCTTCGCCTCATGGGCGCCGATATTACCCTGGAGGAGCAGCGTACCTGGGGCCCGGAACCCGTGGCGGACATCAGCGTGCGCTCCTCTCGTCTCCGCGGCGCCGTGATCGAAGGTGACCTCGTGCCCCGCGCCATCGACGAACTGCCGCTGATTGCGCTCGCTGCCTGCTTCGCCAACGGCGAAACGGTCATCCGCGACGCCGCCGAGCTCAGGGTCAAGGAGTCCGACCGCATTAGTTCCACCGCCCGCGAGCTGCGCCGTCTGGGCGCCGACATCGAGGAGTTCCCGGACGGCCTGCGCATCCGGCCGGTCCGCCGCCTTCAGGGCGCCGCTGTCTCCACCCACGGTGACCACCGCCTTGCCATCATGCTGGCCCTGGCCGGTGTCCTGGCCAGCGGAAAGACGGTGATTCGCAACGCTGGCGTCGTTGCGGTATCATACCCCTGGTTCTGGCGCGATCTCGACCTATTGTCGGGTCGGCGGGCTGCCGCCGCTAAGGGGTAGGACCGTTGGACACTGATCTCATCCACGTCGGCTTCGGGAACTACATCGCCCTTAATCGGGTGGTCGCTATCGTCTCCCCCGGCTCGGCGCCGATACAGCGCCTGATACGGGAAGGCAAGAAGAGAGGAGTGATCGTGGACATCACCAGCGGCCGCCGCACCAAATGCGCCATCTTCACCGATACGGGCGCCATCATCCTCATCGCCATCACGCCGGAGGCGATCGCCGGCCGCGTCGCCACCGCCCGCGGCGGCCAGGCCCTCAGCGACTAGCTCCGCTCATGGCAGCGGCAGGCCCCGCTCCCCTCCTCGCCGTCATCACCGGCCCCTCCGGCGTAGGCAAGGATTCCCTCCTCAGCCGCCTTAAGTCGCTCAATCGCCCCTACCACTTCGCCGTCACCGCCACCACCCGTCCCCCTCGCCCGGATGAGACCGATGGCGTGGACTACTTCTTCGTCTCCGACCAGCGCTACGACGAGATGCTGGCGAAGGGCGAGTTTCTGGAGAACGCCACCGTCTACGACTACCGCTACGGCGTTCCCAAGCCGCCCATCCGCGAGGCGCTCGCCGCTGGCAAGGACGTGGTAATGCGCACGGACATCCAGGGCGCCCGCTACATCAAGTCCGTCTCTCCCGGTGCGGTGACGGTATTCCTCCTGCCGCCGTCCTGGGACGAGTTGGAGTGGCGCCTCCGCTCCCGCGCCACCGACACCCCCGAGCAGCTCGACATCCGCCTGCGCACCGCCCGCGACGAGATGGCCGCCGCCGAGGAGTTCGACCACACGGTGGTGAACGACGACCTCAACGCCTGCGCCGACGAGCTCGAGCGCATCCTCGCCGCCGAGCGCTCCCGCAAGGGCCGCGAGCCCGTGCGGCTGTAGCCGCTTAGGGGCCGGCAGGGACGGGAAGAGGCTCCTCCATCCTGTCCAGGTCGCTCACGCTGAGGATGTTGCCGAACATCGGGCTTTTTGGGTCGCCGCTGGTGGGGAGATCGAAGTACAGCAGCCCGACGTACTTCGTGACCATCTTCCGGGCGCGCGAGAGCGTGAGCTCGTTGTCCCGGGGCTCACCGAAACTCTCCGGGTTCATCCGATACGTGGAGACGATCGCATCGGGGTCTGCGAACGTACCCTTCATGCCGAATAGGTACCGC
>CBDURB010000098.1:0-5747 GCA_965369585.1 uncultured bacterium | reverse complement strand
CAGTTCCAGCGCAGACCGACGACGGCCGTGGCGGCCAGCAGCGCCAGCACCGTGAATATGCCTACCATCTGCTCCCGGCCCAGCGTGTCGAGCTCGTAGCCGAGCAACTCCAACGGCAGCTGGATGCCTGCGGCGAACTGAGGGAGGGACAGCGTGCCCAGGACGATGAGGAAATCGGCCGCGGGGTGACGCTCCCGCAGGCCCAGCATCTGACGAATGCCTCCGATGAGGGGCCACAGAGCAGTGATCGCCCATGCCAAGGGCAGGTAGAACAGCACGTAAAACGGGTAGGCGGACGGATGCTCTCCTTTCCCTTCGCGACTCTGCCGGGCCAGGTCGGCGGCCAGCCACAGGTTAAGGAAGACAAGGATGATCGCCACGTTGATGAACGTGTTCTCTTTGGTGGCGAAGCTCAGCCCCAGCAAGGCGGCGCCCAGATACAGAAACAACGGCTTCCGCTCATCGACGTAGCGCCAGAGGCAGACGACGATGCCCAGAGTGAACACAGCCACGTAGATGTCGTTGCGGGCGAAGCGGCTGAAGTACAGCAGCGTGGGCGAGAGGGCGATTAGCCCCGAGGCGAGCAACGCTCCCACCCGGCCCAGCCGGTCGCGGAAGAAGAAGGGAAGCACGATGAGCGCCACGCCGAACAGCGCCGGCAGGATGCGCACCGCGTAGTCGCTGGCGCCGCCGCTGAGGAAGAACGTCAGCGCCATCCCGAAGAACTGGAACGGGCCGTGGAGAAGCGGGCTGTGCTCGTAGCCCCGGCCCAGGAAGATATCGTAGGCGTAGAAGCCGTGCAGGCTCTCGTCGTGGTGAAGGGCACGCGACCCCAGGTCCCAGAAGCGCATGCCCGCCCCCACGACGATGAACGAGGCGTAAGCGACAAACTCCCAGCTCAGCCGCAGATCGAGGCTTAGAGCGCGTCGCTCGACGGGCTCCGCGGGCAGCGGCGCCGCGATCTCGCTCACGGCGTGGGCACCAGTATCTGCGCCTCTACCTTCTGCATGCTATTCAGATTACCGTACGCCTCGCGGAAGACCAACCAGCGCCAGAGGTGAAGAATTTCCAGGTCGGTGGGGTACCAGCCCCCACCCAGACGCCAGACCTCACTCGCGGTCGTGAAGCCGTCGACCTCCCGCCCTGCCGGCACGACGACCGCGCTGGCGTCATCCTCGGGCTCGGCGAAGGTAACGGTGACATCACGCAGGTACCAGGCGAGAGGCTCCGCCAGAGCGGGATCGATGAGAACGGGCCCGGTGCGGCTCGCCACGAACTGGTCCACGACCTCACGGAACTGCTCGATTCGCTCCGTGGTGCGGACGTCAACGGCGAACTCGGCGGCCTCATCGTCGCGGGTGAGGCTAAGGTCAGTGTGGGCGAGAAAGGCGAACGCCACAGCCGCCACCACCGCTAACCCGACCACGGAGGCGTCGCGTCCCATGATCGAGTAGCAGCCGGCCAGCACCGTCATGGCGCCGCCCAGGGCCAGCACCAGATAAAAGCGCTCCGCCCCACTCACGCCCTCCTCCGCCCAGATGGTGGTCATGAGGGCGGCGTGAGCCATGAGAACCAGCGCCACGGCGACGGCCGGCCACCAGCGACGCAAGGCGGCCCAGTTCAGCGCCCGCAGGAGCTCCTCCGCCAGCAGGCCGCCCAGCAGCGCCAGCGGCACGATGAGGATCAGCGTCTGCCCCGCCTCTCGCTGGCTGGCCAGCCCTACGACGACGCTCGCTACCGCCACCCACAGCAGCACGAACCGCTGGGCCGACGTCAGAGCGCTAACGCCCCGGCGCGCCAGCCGCTGGGCGAAGACCGCAACGCCCGTACCGCCGGCCAGCAGGATCGGCCAGTCGTACGCCAGGAGGAGCGCCATCTGGTACTCCGGCTCGCGGCCGTCGCGGGGGAGAGCGAACATATCGCGCCATAAGGCGAGCCCTGCAGGTTGCGACAGGTCGAGAAAGGTGCCGAAGTGGGTGACCCCCAGCTCCACCGCGGCGGCCAGGACCAGCAGCACGCTCAGCCAGTGGGCCGGGCTGTGCCGAAACACGCCCCAGGCGCGGGCCACCGCGCCCTCCTTCGCGACGATCGGCTCCAGCAGAAGAAACGCCGCCACCGCGATCGCCGCCGTCGTCGCCACAGCGTCGGCGGAGAGCGCGAGCCCGAAGGCGGCAGCGAACAGGAACGCCGTGTGAGCCCGCGGCTCCCTCAGGTAGGAGAGCAACGCGACAACCATCGCCACGGCCAGCAGACCGCCGAAACTGAAGGGCAGGGCGGAGCGAGAAAGGAGCAGCGCCAGCGGCGAAAAGGCGAGCAGCGCCCCCGCCGTCAGGGCGCCAACCCGGCCCAGCCCACGGCCGCCGAGCCAGACGGCCGCCACCATGAGGGAGCCCGCGACGGCAGGCGCAACCCGCGCGACGAGCTCGCTCCCCTCGAAGGCGCGGAACAGGTACGAGGTGACGACGGCGGCGAGGTCGCCGGTCCAGCCTTCGGGCACGCTGTCCTGAGAGACACGCAACGCGTCGAGAGCGCGCGCGGACTCTTCGAACGTGAAAGGCAGCGCGTCCAGCCGGGCAAGCCGCAAGGTGGCCGCCGCGGCGATGAGCCCCAGCCAGAGAAGGGTGTCGGCCCGAATCGTCAGGCCGCCTGCGACAGCAGGGGGCGCAACCGCCTCCTTCATCGCGCCCCATTCGCGCTGGTTACCGGCATCTCATTCAGTAAGAACGAAAGCAGGGAAGGACTGGTTGCCCGCCCGAGCAGCTACCGTATGGCGCAGACAGCTCACAGGGGAGTGAGACGCCGCCCTAAGCGAATAGCGCGTCCACGAACTGCTTCGGCTCGAAATTGGCGAGGTCGCCCGCCTTCTCGCCGGTGCCGACGAAGCGCACGGGGATGCGCAGCTGGTCGCAAATGGCGAACACGACGCCGCCCTTGGCCGTGCCGTCCAGCTTGGCCAGAAGGATGCCCGTCACGCCCAGCGCCTCCGTGAAGTACTTCGCCTGGTGCAGCGCGTTCTGCCCGCTGGTCGCATCCAGCACCAGCAACACCTCGTGCGGGCCGTCCGGCACCTTGCGCTGGATGATGCGATTGACCTTGCGCATCTCCTCCATCAGGTTGACCTTCGTGTGCAGCCGCCCGGCCGTATCGATAATGAGTACGTCGACGTCACGGCTCTCGGCAGCCGAGAGGGAGTCGAACACCACAGCGGCGGGGTCGCCCCCCTGCTTGTGGGCGATCACGTCCACCCCGGCCCGCTCACCCCACTGCTTGAGCTGGTCGATCGCCGCCGCGCGGAACGTATCGGCGGCAGCCAGAAGCACCTTCCGGCCCTCCTGCTGATAGGCGTGGGCCAGCTTGCCGATGCTGGTCGTCTTGCCGGTGCCGTTCACGCCCACCACCAGTACGACGGCAGGCTTCGGGAATTCCGCTGTCGAAGGGCCGCCCTGAGCCTCTCCACCCATCCTTAGCCCTGTCGTAGGGCCTGTACCGTCCGCTTTGCGGACTCCGATGCTCCGCTCGGAGATCTCAGCCGAAGGTTCACCGGAGGCCGGCCCCCACAATCTCCCCAGACGCGAGTCCACGTCCAGGATAGCCAGCAGCTCATCCCTTAGCGCCTGCTGAGCCTGCTCCGGCTCGCGGATCCCCTCCTCTTTGACCCGCTCCTTCAGGTTCTCCAGCAGCTTGACCGTCGTTTCCACGCCCGTGTCGGCAGCGATGAGCATCTCCTCCAGCTCCGCCCACAGCTCGTCGTCCAGGCCGCGACGGAACAGCCCGCCGATGCGCGAGAACCACGTCCGCCGCGTCCGCTCCACCGCTTGCTCGACGGACTTCGGCGCCTCCTCGCCTGCGGGCTCGCCCGCCTCGGGCGCTTCGACAGCCTCCGGGGCGTCAGCTTCGGGCGCCTCGACGTGTTCTGCGGGCTCTACGGGCCTGTCCTGAGCCTTGTCGAAGGGTGCGTCAGCCGCAGGCGGCGACTCGGGAGTCTCTTCGGGAACGTCTTTCTTGCGACGGAAGAACCTCACCATCGCATCCGATGATAGGGCGAGCGGCGGAGAGGGGCAAGCGGGGGAGGCTAGTTCTTGACGTCCGCCAGCCGCATCGACAGCACCCGCGACGCCGCGTCCGGCCCCATCGACACGCCGTAGATGCTGTCCGCCACCTCTATCGTCCCCCGGTTGTGCGTGATCACGATGAACTGCGTCTTCTTGGACAGCGCCTGCAACGCCGACACGAACCGCCCCACGTTCGTCTCGTCCAGCATCGCGTCCACCTCGTCCAGCACGCAAAACGGCGAAGGGTTCGCCTGCAGCAGCGCGAACAGCAGCGCCACCGCGGTCAGCGCCTTCTCCCCGCCGGAAAGCTGCGCCATGTTCTGTAGCCGCTTGCCCGGCGGCTGCGCCTCGATCTCCACACCCGTGTTCTGTACATCCTTCGGATCGCTCAACGTCAGGCGGGCGTGGCCGCCGCCGAAGAACGCCTGGAAGTACTCCTCGAAACCCGACGCCACCGTCTCGAACGTCGACTCGAACCGCTTGCGCATGACGCCGTGCAGCTCGTCGATGGCGCGATAGAGCGCCTTCTCGGCGCCGCTCAGGTCCTCCATCTGCGAAGTCAGGAAGTCGTGCCTCTCTCGCAGCTCCGCGTAGTCCTCCGTCGCCTCGACGTTCACAGGACCCAACCGGCGCATCTGCGAACGCAGCCGCTCGATGTCGCGCCCCAGCACCTCGGGGTCGATGTCGGCGCCGCCGGAGACAGGGCGAATGCCGCCGGCGCCCTCGTCTGGACTCTCGGCCGCCAGCCAGTGAGGCACCTGCGGCACGGCGATCTCCGGCGACCGGATATCGCCCTCACTGGTGATGCTGAGGCCATCCTCCCCGATCCGCTGGCGAAGGGTGTCGATCTCCGTCTCCCAACGTCGGACCTCCGCCTCCGTCTCCAGAACACGCCGTTCGGCCTGAAACATGCGGCTCTGCGCCTCCAGAAGCTGCTGATGCAGCTCGCGCTCCCGCAGCTCAAGCTGGACGGTCTCCCCCTGGTCAGGCGCCGCGGTATCAGCCAGAGGCTGGAGCTGCTCCTGCGCCTGGGCCAGCTCACCCTCATCGGAACGGGCGCTGGCGGCCAGGGTGGACTGCTCCATCTCCAGGCCGCGGAGCTGCACGGCCTTAGCGGAGAGCTGCGAGTCCAGGCGCGCCAGCGCCACCTTGCCGCTCTCCCGCTGCACGTCCAGCGACTGTAGCTGGCCCTCCAGCGACGCCGTCTGCGACATCGCCTGCACGACGGCCCCCTGGAGCTGGGCGCGCCGCTCTTCGACGATGGTGTTGGCCTTCCGCAGATAGCGTGCGGACTCCTCCAGCTCCTGCGCCTCGGCCAGAGAGTGATCGCGCTCCTGGGCCAGCCGCTCCGACTCGCGCTCAATGTCATCACCCTGATCACGCAGGGTTTTCTGGGAGGCGATTAACCCACGCATCTCGCCTCGGCGCTGAGCCAGCGTGCGCTGGCGGCCGGCTATCGCCTCCTGGACGCGCATGCGGCGGGTGAGCCCATCCTCGGCTTCGCCGGAGGTCCCGGCCATGGCGGCCTCGCTCTCGCGCAGCCGCTCACGGAGAGAGTCAGCCTCGTCCTCGGTGGCGGCCAGGGAGTGGCGAATACGCTCTATTTCTTTGGGCAGCGACTCCAGATCGCGCTCATGGCCAAGGATGTAAGGGCGCGTAAGGCGGGGAAAGCCGGTGGTGATGGCGCCGATGGGG
>CBDURB010000097.1:0-5794 GCA_965369585.1 uncultured bacterium | reverse complement strand
CGCTGGAGATGAGCAGGACCACAGCAAGAAGCGCTGCGGCGGCGGGTGCCGCTGCCCAACGACCGATCGGCAGGCGGAACGCTGAGGTGGCTCTCACAGCGTTGCCCCTCTATCGGAGACGAGAGGCAAGCCTGTCCCCGGGGTTCGGCCTCCGTCAATGTGTTGCCGCAATCGCGCCAACGCATCCCCTCCTGAATAGGACGCTAGCCTGTTATTCGGATCTACTGGGGGTGCATTGTGCTTCCGCTCCAATGACAGATAGCCAGCATGAAGCTGGGTAGGTCACAGAAGGGGAAAGCGACGAAATGCCGCAAGCACACGCCACACCCCCTAGTTTTGCCCCATTATTCCCCGGTATTGAGAACCTGTCAAGTAGGGCCCGACCCGAGGCTGGAGATTATTGACTCCCTATTCTTTTCAGTGTTGGGGCCGCAGGCGAGTTCCAGCCTGTGTGCGTTGGATTAGGTCACTGGTCCTGACAGGCCCAAATTGATAGGTAGCCGAGACCGGCTGGTTCCTGTGGCTGGGTTTTAGAACCCGAAACCGCCGCGGAAGCGCTGGGGGTTGTCCACTCGCTCCGCCTGCACCACCACTCGCTCCGTGTAACTTCCGCCAAGCCGCTCGTCGTCAGGGTCCGGCACCCAGGTCCCGCCGCATGTGATCAGGGTGATGATGTCCGTCTCAGAAGGCGCCATCACATTGACCGAGTCGCGATTTTTGGGGTCCAATGACTCGTTGGTGAAGACCCTGTACGTGAATTCCTCGCCATCTTCTGCCAAAATACGGACCAGCTCGCCCGGCTGCACGTCCTCCAGATCGAAGAAAACGCCGGGGCTGCCGCCCCAGTTAAGGTGCCCGCCGAACACCGCGTTGCTGCTGGCGCCGGGCTTGACTGTAAAGTCGTACCAGGCTATGTCATCTTTATTGTCCGGGACGTACGGCACGTTTTCGTCGTCCATCCCTAACGCAATTACGGGGGCGTTCACGCCGATGCTCTGGATGATCATCCGGTGGGTTACGACCCGTGGGCTTATGTGGAAGGACCTGCCGGCCACCGGCCCTGGTCCGTCTTCGCCAGGCAGGTAGGTGGAGACCCCGCTGAAAGATTGTGGGGAAGGATCCGCAGAAGCGCCCACATCTGAGTCACCGTTCTTCTGTGAGTAGGAGATCAGGCCGATGGTCAGGAAAGCGGCGCCAGCCACGAAGATCACCGCGCCCGCACCCAGCCAAACGCGCCACCGTTTCAATTCATCACCTCATTGTGCCAATTGGTTGAGACCATCCGTAGCCAGTACTATACGCGTTATGATTATACGTCTTATACGGTATGCCTGTCTCGCCGGATGCCTGCTAAGCGCGTGTTCTCCAGCTCGTTCAGGGCTCTCTAGCCGGGGCCGTTAGCCCGTGGTGGCTCTTTCCCGCTGAAGCTAACTGGCGCCAAGGTCATGTTGCCTAGCCCTTGAAAACCATTACCGGGTCTATCTTAGCCAGGCGTCGAACCGGGATGAAGGCGGCGATGAGAGCCATGATCAGTGTGGCCGCGGTGATGCCCAGGATGTCCTGCCAGCGGACGAAGACGACGAACTGCGGCACCAGGTCCTGAGCGAAGGGAGCGGCGAGGACGGTGGCGCTGGCTCCTAAGAGAAACCCCAGGGCGCTTGTTACCAGGCTCTGCACCAGCACGACTTGATACAGGAAGCCGTTGGTGAACCCTTCCGCCTTCAGTATCCCATACTCCCGTGATTTCTCCACGGTGGCGGTGTAGATTGTGAGTCCCGCTACGGAGAGGCCCACAATGAACGCCACCGTGAGCACGACGACCAGCATGGGCAGGATGTTGCCCAGGATGCGGTCCCGCGTCTCATCGGCGAACTCTGCGCCGGTAATGAAGATAACGCCGGGGGCGTTCGCCTCCAAACGCTTCGCCACGACCTCCGTCTGTGCGGGATCTTCGAGGGTGAGGAGGAAGAATGTGCGCTGAGTATTCGGTTCAATGCCCAGGAAATCCACCGCCGTCTCCAGCGTAACGAAGGCCACCTGCGTGAACACGAAGTCGCCTCCGGAGGACTTCCCCACCACGGTGAGGGAGGAGGAGCCGCGGACCAGCCGGTCGCCGATGTCGACGTCGTAACGATCACTGAGCCCCTCATCGATGACGATCTCACCGGGCCCGGGCGGACTCTTCCCCTCCACCACCGCCAGAGGCCCGCCGAGGCCGATGGCGGGGTCATAGCCGACAATCTGAATGTCAAAGCCGTCGTCTCGGTCGGTGCCCTCTTTGGCAAGCTCCATCGGCCTCACGATGAGGGGGCTCACAGTATCGACCTCCGGCAGCAGGCCGAGCAGCGTGCCGACGCTGTCCGGCAGTACGGACCCGGCCTGGATGAAGTCCGTGGCCCCGTCGCTGGCCACCCACAGGTCGGCCGGCACCTTCTCCACGTACTCGCCCACCTTCTCGTCCCAACCGCGGAAAAGAGCGACGAGGATGCCGATCAGGAAGACGGAGAGAGCGATGCCACCGACTGAGATCGCCAGGCGGGTTCGCTCGCTGGTCAGATTCTTCCGGGCAACGAGTAGCATTAGGGGGGACCTATAGAGCCATTGTAGTTTACTCGTCCCGTGACTTGCCTCGCAAGAGAGCCGCCAGGCGCTGGCAGTGGCAAACCCGGCCATTGCCCGCTACCTTGACAGCGGGTTCGCAGCGGCCTCAGAATCAAAGAGCATCGAATGGAGAGATTGGGGGAAGGGATTCACTGGCCCCTGGGCCGGCCAAGGACGGCCGCGAGCCTCCCACTGCTTGCGGGGGCTGCGTCGCTCTTGGGTTACATCTTGGCGGGAGCTAAGACAGGCGTTTCACCTGGGCGCCGCTCGCGTGGCCAAGACGGTGGTGGCATCTGGAGACTCTGGCCGCTCGCAGCCTTGACGCTGGCAGGCCTCCTGGTTTCCGCCTGTGGCGCTGGTGGAGATGTCCCGGCGGCGAGATCGTTCCCGGTAGAGGCGGCGGAGGGGCCAAGCTCGGCGTCGCTACCGCCGGTCACGTCCACCGCCGCTCGGATTGCCTTCGTCTCGCTCCGCAATAACAGGGCTGAGATCAACGTTGTTTACGCGGATGGCTCCGGCTTCCTGAACCTCTCCGAGCGGTTCGCCCCCAACAACAGCTATCCCGACTGGTCCCCCGATGGCTCCCAGATCGCCTTTGTCTCCGCCAGCGATGGCAACGCCGAGATATACGTCATGAGCGCCGACGGCTCCGGCCGGACCCGACTCACGAACTCCCCCGCCTCCGATGGGTTCCCAGCCTGGTCGCCGGACGGCAGCCGTATCGCCTTCGCCTCAGGCCGCGATGGCAACAGCGAGATATACGTCATGAGCGCTGACGGCTCCGATCTCACCCGCCTCACCGAGGAGCCCGCGCCTGACGGGTCCCCCGCTTGGTCGCCGGACGGCTCCCGCATCGTCTTCGAGTCTGGCCGCAGCGGCGACTTCGAGATCTACATCATGGACGTTGATGGCACCGGCGTGACTCGCCTCACTGATCACCTCGCCGTTGACTTCTCTCCCGCCTGGTCGCCGGACGGCCGCCGCATCGCTTTCGCCTCTGATCGCGATCGCAACAGCGATATATACGCGATGAACGCCGATGGCAGTGGTCTCACTCGCCTCACGGATGATCCCGCCGACGACGGGTACCCCGCCTGGTCGCCGGACGGCTCCCGCATCGCCTTCTACTCAGATCGTGACGGTGAGCGAGATATATACGTGATGAACGCCGACGGCACCGGCGTGACCCGCCTCACTGACAACCCCGCCGTCTACTTCGCCCCCGCCTGGTCGCCGGAGGGCACCGACATCGCCTTCGTTTCCAGCTCCGGGGGAGACGTCGAGGTGTTCGTCATGAGGGCGGATGGCTCCCGCCTCATCCGCCTCACAAGCAGCCCTACGCCGGACGGGGAGCCCGCCTGGTCTCCGGACGGTACTCGTATCGCCTTCTACTCCAGCCGCGAGAGAAGCCGCGATATCTACCTCGTCAACGCCGATGGTTCCGGGCTCACCCGCCTCACTGATGACCCCGCGTCTGACGGCGCGCCCGTGTGGTCGCCGGACGGCAGCCGCCTCCTCTTCTCCTCCAACCGCAGCGCCAATAGCGACATCTACGTGATGAACGCTGATGGCTCTGAGCTGAAGCCCCTCACCATTCACCCCTCCCAGGACGGCGGGGCCGTCTGGTCGCCGGACGGCAGCCGCATCGCCTTCCAGTCCCGCCGCGCCGGCAACTTTGAGGTTTACGTCATGGACGTCACAGGGTTCGGCAAGACGCGGCTCACACACGACCCTGCTATCGATTCATCGCCCGTCTGGTCGCCGGACGGCAGCCGCATCGCCTTTCAGTCTCTTCGGGACGGCAACAGGGAGATATACGTCATCAACGCCGACGGCACCGGCCTCGCTCGTCTCACTGACGACTCCGCTGCCGACAGTGACCCGGCCTGGTCTCCGGACGGCAGCCGCATCGCCTTCGAGTCAGCCCGCGGCGGCAACACCGACATCTACGTGATGGACGCCGATGGCTCCAACCTCGCCCGGCTCACGGTCCATCCCGACCGAGACATCAGCCCGGCCTGGTCTCCGGACGGCTCCCAAATCGCATTCGCCTCAAACCGCGATGGCAACTTCGGGATTCATCTCGTTAACGCTGACGGCTCAGGCCTTACCCGGCTCACCAGCGGTGCTTTCTTCGATAGGGATCCCGTCTGGTCGCCGTCGCCGTAGGAGTATGGAGCCTATCAGGAAGCTTCTGACGCTCGCCGTCCTAGCCCTTGCGTGCCTGCTCCTAGCCTTTGCGTGTAGGGAAGGCTCAGGCACCGCGCCGGGAAGGCTGGTCTTCTACTTCGACCGCTTCGGCGACCACGACATCTACATCGCCGGCGCCCATGGCTTCACCTTCGTCTACCTCACCGCCGACCTCCCCGGGGACGCCTTCCCGGTCTGGTCGCCTGACGGCACCCGCATCGCCTTCTACGATTACCGCAACGACAGCCGCGACATCTACGTCGCTGATGCTCAGCGGTCAGGCCTCACCAATCTCACGGATAATCCCACTGAAGATGCCCTCCCCATATGGTCGCCTGACGGTGTCCGCATCGCCTTCTATTCAGATCGCGATGGCAACGGCGAGGTCTACGTCATGAATGGCGACGGCTCCGGCGTCACTCGCCTGACCGACAACCCTGCGGTGGACTTCCCGTACGCTTGGTCGCCAGATGGCGCCCGCATCGCCTTCGGGTCCTTCCGCGATGGCAACCTGGAGATATACGTCATGAACGCCGATGGCTCCGCCGTCAAGCGCCTCACCAATGACCCCGCCATGGACATCGCCCCCGCTTGGTCTCCGGACGGCTCCCGCATCGCCTTCGTCTCCGAGCGCGATGGTAACCGTGATATCTTCATCATGAACGCTGACGGCTCCCAGCCCGTCAACCTCACCGTTCGCCCTCTCCGAGACGGATTTCCCGTCTGGTCCCCCGATGGCGCCCGCATCGCCTTCGTCTCTGAGCGCGACAACAACTCCGAGGTCTATGTGTTGGACATGACCTACTCCTACCTCACCCGTGTTACTGCCACAGCGCGCGCCGATGTCTGGCCCAGCTGGTCGCCGGACGGCATCCACATCGCCTTCGTCTCCAACCGCGATTTCAACAGCGAGATCTACGTTTCCAACATTGACGGGTCTGGTCAGCTTCGCCTCACTGATGACCGCGCGCCTGATAGGGGCCCCGTCTGGTCGCCGGACGGC
>CBDURB010000096.1:0-5829 GCA_965369585.1 uncultured bacterium | reverse complement strand
CGGGCACCCGTCTGGCCGCGGCGAGGCCGCGCCCAGCTCCGAGGCCGAACCGCCGGTAGGGAAGCAGCACTAGCCCTCAGCGAACCGCTGAAGCAGCGCCGCCACCGCCTTCGTGCCGTTCCGGAAATCCTCGATGCGGATGTTCTCGTCCGGGGCGTGGATGCGCGTATCCGGATAGCCGATCCCAATATCGGCCGTGGGCAGCCCCAGCGTGGCGACGAACGGGTAGAGCGGCCCCGTGCCCGCCATCGTCGGCACAATGAGCGGCTCCCGGCCGTAGGCGTCCACGACCGCCCTTCGCGCCACCTCTACCAGCGGGTCGCTGACCGGTGTCCGCGCCGGACGCACGCCGGCGACCAGCCGCAGCGTTATGTCGCTGAAACCGCGCGAGTCCAGGTGCCGCCGCAGCTTCGTGAAGATGTCGTCCGGGTCCTGGTCCGGCACCAGGCGGAAGTCCATCTTCGCCATCGCCCGCGCCGGCAGCACCGTCTTCGCCCCCTCACCCTCGTAGCCCGAGGTCAACCCATCGATCGTCGCCGTCGGCTCGAACAAGTGACGCAGCCGGTACTCCAGGCCGCGCACGCCCGTCAGCGCCTCCTCGACTCCGTACGACTTCAGCGTCTCCACTTCCTCCGAGGGCATCGCCTCCACCGCCGCCCGCTCCTCTGGCGTGGACGGACGCACGGCGTCGTAGAAGCCATCGATGAGCACCCGCTCGTCCGGCCCCTTGATCGACGCGAGCGCCCAGGTTAGGCGCCAGGCGGCGTTGGGCAGCACCGTACCGTAGGAGGAGTGGGCGTCGCGGTTCACGGTGTTCGACTCCAGCTCCACGTAGAGTAACCCCTTTACGCCCAGCGTGACCTCGGGCACGCCCTCCCAGGTGACGCCGCCGCCCTCCCAGACGCAAGCGTCGGCAGCCAGCAGCTCCCGCTGCTCCGCCACGAACTCCTCCATCTGCGGGCTGCCGATCTCCTCGTCGCCCTCTATGCAGAACTTCACGGCGCAGGGGAACTCGCCGCGAACCTCCTTCCAGGCCCGCAGCGCCGCCAGCCGCGCGGTGATGTTCCCCTTGTTGTCGGAGACGCCGCGCCCGTACAGCTTGCCCTCCCGCAACGTCGGCTGAAACGGCGGCGACGACCACAGCTCCAGCGGCTCCGCCGGCTGCACGTCGTAGTGGTCGTAGAACAGCAGCGTCCGCGCCGACCGTCCCGGCTGCTCCGCGTACACGACCGGATGGCCGCCCGCCTTCGGCAGCACCCGTGCCTCGAACCCCAGGTCGCGCAGCAGGCCCGACACGTGCTCCGCCGTCTCCTCGATCGCCGTGTTCTGGGCGCTCACGCTGGGCAGCTTGCACAGCTCCGTCAGCTGAGCGATGGAGTCGTTCAGATGGTCATCGATGTAGAGGAAGATATCGTCCATAGCGCTCCTCACGTAGTGGGAACCCGGATCACCGCCATCGTATCGCGCGGCGCACCGCCCGGCCACGGGTTCTCGCCAGCGGCTGCCGGTCGGTACCCTAACCTTAGCCAGAAATACAACCCCAGCCCGTCGTCGTGACGCACCGGCGAACAGAATCGGCTCGCCAGCCCCCGCTCCAGCGCCTCCCCCTCCAGCAGCCGCACCGCCTCCGCATCGTATCCCTGCCCTCTCAACCCCGGCTCCACGGCGACGGCCTCCACGCTGAGCCAGCCTCGCTCCGGATAGCCCAGCCGGTACGCCAGTACGCCGTAGATGCTGCCGCCTTCACGAGAGGTGATCGCCAGCAGGCTGTCGTCGGCATCCACCGGCGTCTCCTTCAGCCGACGCGCCATCGCCTCGCGATCCCCCTCTTCCAGCGACCGCAGCGCCAACCGCTGACCCCTGCCGGTCAGCCTTGAGCCCAACCTCACCGCTGCGTCCGGCCTTGCCCTACGAGACGGCCGGCTCATCGGACGTCCTGCCCAGCCAGCCCGATGTGAGGGCCGCCATCTCCCGCAAGGGAGCCTCGCGTACCTGGCAGGGCGGCAGCGTGTCCATAAACGCCGCCCCGTACCTCTTGCTCACGATCCGCCTGTCCAGCACCGCCACCACACCGCGGTCGCTCTTGCTCCGGATCAGCCGCCCGAACCCCTGCTTGAAGCGGAGCGCCGCCTGAGGCACCGCGTACTGGCTGAACGGATCGTCGTACTCGGCGGAGCGGGCGGCGAACACCGGCTCCGTAGGCACGTTGAACGGCAGCCGAGTGATGACCAGCAGCGACAGCGCCTTGCCGGCGATGTCCACCCCCTCCCAGAAGCTGGCCGTCCCCAGAACGACCGCCCTGGGGTTGGACTTGAGCGCCCTGACGAGCTGCCGAGGCGAGCCGTCGATCCCCTGCGCCAGGACGTCTATGCCGGCCGCCTGAAGCTGATCTCGCGTCAGCGCGTGGGCGGCCCGCAGCGCCGAGTGCGACGTGAACAGCACCAGCCCGCGGCCGCCCGCCGCCCGCGCCAGGTCGATCAGGGCACGCGCTATAGCGTCCGTGTAGTCCGGCTGGTTGGGCTCCGGCATATCGCTGGGGATCAGCAGCAACGCCGCCTTCCGGTAGTCGAACGGGGAGTCCAGCAGCAGCTCGCGGGCGTCCTCCATGCCCAGCCGCTCCCGCACGTAGTCGAAGCTCCCCTGAACGGCGAGCGTGGCACCGGTGAGGATCACGGAGCGCTGACCCTCGTACAGCCGCTCACGCAGCACCTCGTCCACCCGTAGGGGCGCCGAGGCGACCAGCGGCGAGCCGTCGCGCCGGTCGAGCTCCAGCCAGACCACCCTCTGCGGGTCCTCAGTCTCGATAGCAGCGGCCAGGCCGTCACCGATCTCCTTCGCGTCCTGCATCAGCGCCCCCACCTCGGCCACAACGAGTTCGAGGCCCGCCTCGGAGCCGTCCGTCAGCGCTCCCGCGAACTCTTCCAGCAGTGAGGTGAGGCTGCTCAAGGCCAGGCGCAGGTTCTCCCAGGCGATCTCCACCTGCGACCAGTCCGGCTGCACGCGCATGGCACGGTTGAGGAGGAGAGGCTGTTGCCCGCCACCGGCGTCCGCGGCGGCGTGTTGCTTGAGGAACCCGCCTAGCTGGGCCGACATCTCCGCCACCCGTGGGCGGGCGCCCGCGGCCGCTTGAGCGATCGCCTCAGCGATACCGACCAGCCGGCCGCCGGGACCGAGGGCGGCAACGCTGCCCCGCAGGGCGGCGCGAACGTCCCCACGAAGCGCCTCGCTGCGCTCCAGCAGGCTCGTTATCTCCCGCTCGCCGGCGCTAAAGCCAAACTGACGCGTGGCCTCGGCCTCCAGATGGTGCGCCTCGTCGATGATGACGTTCTCGTAGGGCGGCAGCACGCGGCCACCGTAGGCGATATCCGAGAGGAGGAGAGCGTGGTTCACCACCACCAGATGCGCTGCCTCGGCCCGCTTGCGCGCCCTCTGCAAAAAGCACGTGCCCTCTACCACAAACGGACTGTTCTCGGCGCTGCACTCCGCACCCTCGGCGCAGAGACGGCGCCAGATCGGCTCCTCGCCCTGAGACAGCCTCAGCTCGGAGCGGTCGCCTGTCTCGGTTTGGGTGAGCCAGATGAGGATGCGCGAGGCGATGCGCGCCTCGTCGTCGCTGAGATCGACGCCGGTGCGAAGCGCCTCGAAGCGGCGCAGACAGAGATAGTTGCGCCGACCCTTCAGCACGCAGGCGCGAAAGTCGCCGCCGTTGGGCGGCAGCAGCGACTCCAGGATCGGGATGTCCTTGCCGATTAGCTGCTCCTGAAGGTTAATCGTAGCCGTGGAGACGACGACGCGGCTCTCGTTAGCCAGAGCGTGGGCGGCTGCCGGGATCAGGTAGGCCAGCGACTTGCCGGTGCCGGTGCCCGCCTCCAGCAGCAGCCGGTTCTCCTCGTTCAGCGCCTGCGCCACGACGCGCAGCGCCGCCTGCTGTTGCGACCGCTCCTCGAACTGCGGCAGCACCTCCGGGCGGCCGCGGGCCGAGGCGAGCACGGCCAGCGCCTTCTCCGGATCGATGGGTCGCCGGCGCTCCCTCGGTTGCAACGGCTCCGCGATCTCCGGCCGGGAGAGCGCGAACGCCCGGCCCGCCCTGCCCTCGGCGGCGACTTCCTCCCACGCCTCGCGGAAGAAGTTGCGCCAGGGCCAGGCCGTAGGGGCCAGCCAGGCGGCAGCCTGCGAGAGGACGTCAGCCGGCAGGGCGGCGGCGCGATCAGCCAGCGCCAGGAAAATGCTACGCGCCGTTTCGGCGTCGGGCAGGGCGCGATGATGCACCGGCATCTCGATCTCAAAGTGGCCGGCGAGGGCGGCGAGGCCGTATTCGGACAGGCCGGGCAGGAGCAACGTCGCCAGGTCGTGGGTGTCGTAGATCTCCTCGCCGCGGCGTATGCCCTTGGCGTCCAGCGCCGGCGCGTCGAAGCCGATTACGTTGCTGCCGACGAGGACGCAACCATCGATGAACCGCTCCAGGTCAGCCGCCACCGCCTCCAGGGGAGGCGCGTCCTTGACATCATCATCGCGGATGCCGGTAAGAATCTGTATGCGCTCCGGGATCGGTCGCTGAGGGTTCACTAAGGTGGAGAAGCGATCCAGAACCGCATCGCGGCTGAACTTCACGGCGCCGATCTCAGTGATGGCGTCAGACTGAATGTCGAGACCGGTGGTCTCAAGGTCCAGCGAAACGTAGGTGCGGCTCAAGCTGCCGCTTATTGTAGCATTAGCAGTGGCGTCAGGCTAAAACAAATGCTCGCCACGGACGCATCTCACTGCGCTTGAAAGGTCACGCCTGCACAAGCGGAAGGTCACGCTAGTTATCCGGCCCGGGAACGAGAGGGGTCGAAGACCCCAGCGGCTGCTCCACGTAGGGCCGGAACTCACCCACGTTCAGCCCCTCGTGCGCCTGAAAGCGACCGCCGCGCAGCTCCTCCAGCATATGAGATTGATCGCGCAGCTCCTCCTCGAACGCCGTCGTGAAGTAGCCCACGCCCTGAGTGGAGTGACAGTCGCTGGAGCCGATCCCCCGCTTGCCCAGGACGCTCGCCACCCGCAGGGCAAACTGGTTCTCATGCGACGTGCAGCCGCCGTTGGCGATCTCCAGCTCGTCCACGAGTTGGAAGACGGCCATACGCTCGGCGGCCTCCTCGGGCGTCATCTCGAACGGCGGTCGCCCGTCGCGACGGAAGTGGATCGGGTCGAAGAAGTGGCGGAACGGGTGAGCCACAATCATGAAGCCCCCGGCTTCGTCCACCGCCCGCCGCAGCTCCGCGGCGCGGCGTATCCCCGGCAGGTAGGAGTCCAACCCGATCACGATCATGTGCCCCAAGTCCGTCGACACCTCCATCCCCCGCGAGACGAACAGCCCGCTCTCCCGGCGGAACTCCTCGATCTCACGCACCTCCCACACGCGGTCGTGCTCGGAGATGTTAACACCGCCGAGCCCGATGCGACGGGCCTCCTCGATGAGCTCCGCAGGGGTGAGCGAGGAATCGGAGGCGCCGCGCACCGTGTGCACGTGCATATCGACGACAGTCCCGGGCATGAAGTTCGGCAAACCCTCCCGTTAACGTGAAGCTAGCCTCATGGTAACGTGCGCTACCCTCAGCCTCAACCGAGCGCGTTTTTCCACACCCGCTCTGTCATTCTGAGCCTGACTACCGGTACGTATGCGCCTCGGCGCAGGCAGGCCTAGCGAAGAATCTCGTGCTTTGGCGAAGAGCGACCCTTCGCGGTGTTTATCCTGAGCGCCGCCGAAGGGCTCAGCGTGACGGATGAGGGCCTCACAACCCCCGCTCTGCCAGATGTGGCATCCCCCAACCGAACATCCCCGCAAACACT
>CBDURB010000095.1:0-5839 GCA_965369585.1 uncultured bacterium | reverse complement strand
CTAATACTAAGCGAGCGTTAAGCGGGCCACTCAAGAAAGAGGCTTAACATGCCGGCCCGCTCCCGCGTCAACATCGCCCGCACCATCCGCACCCGTTTTCGGTAGGCCGCCTCCGATGGGTGGCAGCTTCCTCATAACTTTGCGAGAAGGCCTAGAGGCCGGGCTCATCATCGCTATCATCTTGGCCTACCTCAAGTCCACCAACCAGAGGCGTCACTTCCGGACGGTGCTCGTGGCGGCGCTGGCGGCCGTGGCCCTCAGCCTCGTCGTAGGAGCAGCGATCTTTGCCATCGCCGGCGAGTTCGAGGGCAGGGGGGCGGAGGCGTTCGAAGGTTTCGCTATGCTGGCGGCGGTCGGCGTCCTGAGCTGGATGATCGTCTGGATGAAGCGGCAGTCGGCCGGGATCAAGAATAGCCTGGAACACGAGATGACGGAGGCGATCGGGATGGGGTCGGTGCTTGCGCTGGCCCTGATACCGTTCAGCGCTATCCTGAGAGAAGGTCTGGAAACGGCCGTGTTCTTGTTCGCCGCGACGCGGACTTCAACGCCTCTGGAATCCACCATCGGCGCAACGGCGGGGATAGCCGTCGCCGCTGGCCTGTCGTGGGGAATCTACAGCGGCGGCTACAGGCTCAACCTGCGCGTCTTCTTCAACGTCACCGGCGTCCTGCTGATTGTCCTGGCAGCGGGGCTGTTAGTGAATGGGCTCAAGGAGCTGCACGAGGCCCGCATCATCGGCAGCCTTGGGCCTCACGCCTGGGATACCTACCCCCTCATCCCTGACAACTCGCAGCTGGGCCGCTTTCTTGGCACCATCCTGGGATACGATTCCAGCCCCTACCTGGGGCTGGTCGTGGCTCACCTCGTCTACCTGACGGTCATGACGGGCTTCTTCGTTACCAGACGGCCGGTATCCGTCACGGCTGCTGCACCTCCCCGCCTACCCAAGACTCTCACAGAGGTGCCGGCCGATAGGACCGGAGGCGCCGGGAGATAGGCGATGAAGGGCATCGTAACCGCTAGCGCATCTCTTCTGGTGCTGCTGATGGCCGCCGGTTGCACCCTGACCGCCGTGGGGGGCGGCGAAGAGATACATATCTTGGCAGGCGAACGGGACGGCCGCATGTATTACGAGCCGGATGTGATCACCGTCTCGGCCGGCGCGCGGGTGACCTTCGTGATCAAGAATGAGGGCGCCGTAGACCACGAGTTCGAGAGTGGTGAGAAGGGCGAGGCAGGGGTAGAGGAGATCACCATACCGCCCGGCCGCACGCGGCGCGTGGCCTGGACGGCCCCATCCGAGCCAGCCGTCTACACCTTCTACTGTGACCTGCCCGGGCATCGCGCCGCCGGCATGTCGCTCACCCTTCGCGTCGTACCGGTCGCCGGGCCATAGCGGGCCCTCGCGGCGTGTAGCGGATCGCCGCGCTGACCAAGATGCTCCGCCGGCAGCTAGCCTCGTGAGATCGTATCGGCGGGTTGACAATTAGGCCGTAGGTAACCAAACTAGAAGCGACTTATGGCCAAACAGGCTGAACCGGAAACCAACCCCCAGACCGCAGCCTTCGCCGGTCTCACCATTGAAGGCATGCTGCCCGGTCGCTACGACGACCAGGACGGGCGTGACATCTTCGCCAAGGTCCACAGCTTCAAGCTCCCAGAGCAGGCCCGCGCCGCTCGGCTCTACCCCTTCTTCCAGCCCCTGGACCGCAACGACGGCGCCGTAGCAAAGATCTACGGCCGCGAAGTGATTATGCTGGGCTCCAACAACTATCTGGGGCTTACAAGGCATCCCCGCGTCGTTCAGGCCGCCCAGGACGCCATCAGCGAGCACGGCACCTCCCTGACCGGCTCCCGTCTGCTCAACGGCACCACTCACCTGCACGAGAAGCTTGAGAACAGGATCGCGGAGTTCCTGGGCACGGAGGCGGCCGTAGTCTTCACCACCGGCTACCAGACGAACCTGGGCGTCATCTCATCCCTGGTGGACAGCCGCTCCGTGGCTGTCGTCGACAAAGCGGATCACGCCAGCATCTACGACGCCTGCCGGCTGGCGGAGGGTGAGATGCTGCGCTTCCGCCACAACGACGCCCAGCACCTGGACACGATCCTCCGCCGCCTGGATAAGAACAAGTCCTGCCTCGTAATCATCGACGGCGTGTTCAGCATGGGCGGCGACATCGCCGACCTGCCCGCGATCGTCGAGGCGTGCCAGCGCCATCAGGTTCGCCTCCTGGTAGACGATGCCCACGCCATCGGCGTTATCGGCACGGGTGGCCGCGGCACCGCCAGCCACTTCGGCATAGATGGGAAGGTTGATCTGACGGTCGGCACCTTCTCCAAGTCCTTCGCCTCCGTTGGCGGCTTCGTCGCCGGCAGCCGCGCCGTGCTGGATTGGATCAAGCACTTCGGACGCTCCATGATCTTCTCCGCCAGCCTACCCCCCGCCTCGGCCGCCGCCGCCCTCGCCTCCCTGGAGGTGCTCATGGACGAGCCGGAGTTGGTGGAGGCCGTACAGCGCCACGGGGAAACGCTTCGCAGCGGACTGAACGATATGGGGTTCGACACCGGCGAATCCCAGACGTCGATCATCCCTGTCACTATCGGCGACGAGCTGGCCACCGTCACCTTCTGGCGAGACCTCATCGAGTGCGGCGTGTACACCAACCCCGTCATCTTCCCCGCCGTGGCCATGGGTAAGGCCCTGCTGCGCACCAGCTGCATGGCCACCCACAAGGACGAACAGATAGAGTTCGTCCTTGAGCAGTTTCAGACCCTGGGACGCAAGCACGGCCTCCTACCCTAGAGGAGCCCAATCATGTCGGTGACTGTGACGCCGGTTTCCGGCCGCCGTGACTTGGATGCCTTCATCAAGCTGCCCTTCCGCCTCTACCGGGAAGACCCCAACTGGGTGCCCCCGCTCCTCTACCTGGAGCGCAAACGGTTCAACGCTAAGACCAACCCCTTCCTCCAGCACGCCGACGCCCAGCTCTTCCTCGCCCACCGTAACGGCCAGGTAGTCGGGCGCATCTCGGCCCAGGTGGACCACGAGCACAACCGGTTCCACGGGGAGCGCACCGGCTTCTTCGGCTTTTTCGAGTCGGAGGACGAGGCGGAGACGGCTCGGGCGCTGTTTGAGACGGCTGAGGACTGGCTCCGGCAGCATGGCATGGAGGCCATCCGCGGGCCCCTGAGCTTCTCCATCAACCAGGAGGCAGGGCTCCTAATCGAAGGCTTCGACACGCCGCCCATGATCATGATGCCCTACTCGCGGCCATACTACGGGCGACTCATCGAAGGCGCGGGCTTCCAGAAAGCCAAGGACCTCTACGCCTGGCGTTACGATACGGCGACCGTACCCCCCAAGGCGCGCCGCGCCGTGGAGGAGCTCCGCCAGCGGCCGGACATCAACATTCGCCACGGGGACATCAAACGCTTCAATGAAGAGATCGCCACCATACTTGAAGTCTTCAACTCCACCTGGAGCGGGAACTGGGGGTTCGTCCCCGTGACGCCCGCCGAGGCGCGCCACCTCGCAGAGGACATGCGCCCGATCGTCGATACCAACCTGATTGCAATCGTGGAGGTGGACGGAGAAACGGCGGGCGTCGTCCTCGCCGTACCCAACATCAACGAGGCGATCCGCGACCTGAACGGCCACCTCTTCCCCTTCGGCTGGGCGAAGCTGCTGTGGCGGCTGAAAGTTCGCGGCCTCAAGACCGGCCGCCTGATGATCCTGGGCGTCAAGAAGGAATACCGCACCCGCAAATACCTGGCCATGGCCTATCTCCTCTGTGATCAGGTCTACCGTGCCGCCCGCGATCGCGGCTACCACTCGGCTGAGTTCTCCTGGACGCTGGAGGACAACAACGCCGTGAACACAATCATCCGCAACGTCGGCTGCCACCTGGCCAAGACCTACCGCCTCTACGAGAAACCTCTTACGTCATGAAATTCCTGGTCACCGGCGCCACCGGCTTCCTCGGCTCCCACATCGCCGAGCAGCTTGTCCGCGAGGGTCATACCGTCCGCGTGCTGGCGCGGCGCACGAGCGACCGCTCTTTCCTCCGCAGCTTAGAGATCGAGGAAGCGTTGGGAGACATCACCCAGCCGGACACTCTCCCGGCCGCCGTCGCGGGCGTCGACGCCGTCGTCCACGCCGCTGGGCTGGTAAAGGCGCGTTCCGCCGCCGAGTTCAACTCCGTGAACGCGGAGGGCACCGCCAACCTTCTCTCCGCCCTGGCTTCCGCCGAAACCACCCCCCGTTTCGTCTTCATATCAAGCCTCGCCGCTCACGGCCCCAGCGAGGACGGCCGGCCCCGCCCCCTCGACGCCCCTGCGACCCCCGTTACCGCCTACGGACGCAGCAAGCTCAAGGCCGAGGAGATGGTGCGCGCCTGGGCCGGCAAACCCGACAAGGTCGGGGCCGTCATCATCCGGCCTTCCGTCATCTACGGCCCCCGCGACCGCGAGCTCCTGCCCTTCTTCCGGCTTGCCCGCTGGCGACTGGCCCCCCTCATGGGCGATGGCACCAACACAATCTCTTGCGTTTACGTTGAGGATGTGGCCCGCGCGGTCGCCCTGGCCGCCACCGCCTCTCACGAGGCCCCCATCGCCACCTACACCCTGGACGACGGCGCAGTCTACACCTGGCGCGACATGCTGGCCTCGGTGGAGCAGGCCAACGGCAGGAAGGCGCTGCGCATTACCTCCCCACCCTGGGCGTTCACCGCCGCCGCCTTCCTCAGCGAGAGCTACGGCCACCTGCGCCGGCAGGCCGTCATGTTCACTCGCGACAAGGTCAAGGAGATGCGCCAGCGCCACTGGGTCTGCTCCCACGATGAGATCAGCCGCGACCTGGGCTGGACGCCCCGGGTCACCCTTAAAGAGGGGGCCGCGCTCACGGCGGCCTGGTACCGTCAACAACGCTGGCTGTAGGATGACAGAAGAGGACTGAGATGCGCATCGTCGTCGGCGCCGACCACCGCGGCTACGAAATGAAGGACCAGATCGCGGCCAACCTCAAACAGGCCGGCCACGAAGTCTTGGACGTGGGCACCCACAGCGCCGACTCCGTCGACTATCCGGACTACGCCCGCGCCATCGGCGAGGCGCTCACGGACGGCCGCGCAGAGCGCGGCGTCCTGGTCTGCGGCAGCGGCGTGGGCGCCAGCATCGCGGCGAACAAGATACGCGGAGTCCGCGCCGCCCTCTGCCACGACACCTACTCCGCCCGTCAAGGAGTGGAGCACGACGACATGAACGTCCTCTGCCTCGGCGCCCTCGTCATCGACTCCGAGCTGGCGCTGGAGCTGGTGGAAGCGTACCTGGACGCCCGCCTCTCAGGCGAGGAACGGTACCGCCGCCGCCTGGAGAAGGTGGCGGAGATGGAGCGCCAGGGCCGCTAGCACTTCCTCTGCTTCGCCCCCATCCGGCGCGAATAACGGGACCCTGAGCTCAACGCCTCCGGCAGCGAAATGGGGCCTGCGGCCCCTAGTCCAGCCGCTCGATGATGGTGGCGGTGCCCAGGCCGCCGCCGCAGCACATCAACTGCATCCCGTAGCGGCCGCCCGTGCGCTCCAGCTCGTGCAGGAGCGTGGTCATCAGGCGGGCGCCTGTGGCCCCCAGCGGGTGCCCCAGGGCGATTGCGCCGCCGTTCACGTTCACCTTCGACATATCGGGCTTCACCTCGCGCTTCCAGGCCAGCGGTACAGAGGCGAACGCCTCGTTGATCTCGATCAGGTCTATATCGCTCAGCTTCAGCCCCGCCTTCGCCAGCACCTTCGGCGTCGCTGTGATCGGCCCGGTGAGCATCAGCACCGGGTCGGAACCTACCACC
>CBDURB010000094.1:0-5842 GCA_965369585.1 uncultured bacterium | reverse complement strand
CTGGCCGACTACACATACGTCACGGACGACAACCCGTACTCCGAGGACAGGGACGCTATCATCGCCGAGATCGCCCGCGGGCTGCGCGAGGCCGGCAAGAAGGAAGGCCACGACTTCGCTGTCGTGCCAGACCGGCGCGAGGCGATCGCCCAGGCGCTGGCGATGGCGGTGGACGAGGACGTCGTGCTTCTGGCCGGAAAGGGCCACGAGCGCGAGGTGAACCTGGCCGGTGGCTCATATGAGTGTGATGACCGTGAGGTGGCGCGGCGGGTGCTAGGCGAGCTGTTTCCCGAGCGCGGATGAGGACTCCTGATAATCTTCACTCTTCGCCGGTGCTCTTGTAGGCCGCTTGACGGGTGTGTTAGGATGATTCGCAGAAAAGGAGGTGATGTGAATGGGCGATTTATCTAGCGAAGGCCGTAGGCCTGTCCATTCGCACCGTCACCTCTCCGAGGTGCAGGTGTAGAAGCTGAAAGGCGCGTGGACAGGTCTACGTGCCTAGCGCAAAAAACCAGCCCGCGCGGGCTGGTTTTTTGTTGCCCGCGTGAGCTATCCTCCCCTCGATGGCTATGCAGCTTAATCTGACGCTTGTGGAGGAGCGGCTCAAGACTCGCTTTGTGGGCAGAAACCTCCTCTACCTGACGCGGACTCCCTCTACGCAGGACGTGGCCCGCGCGGAGGCAAAGCGAGGTGCCCCGGAGGGCACCGTCGTCCTCGCCGAGGAGCAGACGGCTGGGCGTGGCCGCCTGGGTCGCTCCTGGGTCTCGCCGGCGGGGAAGAACCTGTACCTCACCCTGGTCATGCAGCCGCCGGTCGGACGGCTTCGCGTCCTAAGCATCGTCTCGCCGCTGGCGGTAGCGGAGGCGCTGGAGGAGGCCGTAGGGCTGCCGTCGCGCATCAAGTGGCCCAATGACGTGCTCGTTGGAGGCCGCAAGATCGCGGGCACACTCATCGAGACGGAGCTGGCGGGCGAGGCCGTGAAGTACGCCCTCGTGGGCATCGGGGTGAACGTGAACTTCGACGTGGGGGCAGCGCCGGAGATCGCCGATATCGCTACCAGCGTGCGACGGGAGCTGGGCCGCAACGGCTCACGCGAGGAGCTGCTGGCGGCGCTGCTCAACGCCTTCGAGGCGCGCTATTCGGAGGCGCTGGAGAGCGACGCTGTCTTCCAGGTCTGGCGATCGCGACTGGAGACGTTGGGACAGCGGGTGCGCGCCACGCTGGGCGAGCGCGTGGTGGAGGGCGTGGCCGAGGACGTTGACGCCGACGGCAACCTGCTGATCAGGCGTGAGGACGGCTCCCTGGCGACCGTGGAAGCGGGTGACGTCACCCTTAGCGCCTAGGCGCGGCTCCTAGTCCTTCTTCCCCTCTTTCTCCACCGGCACCTGGCTACGGCCGCCGCCCTGCCCGCCGCCATCGCCGCCCGTGCCCCGCGTGAACTGGCTGATGATGTCGATCGGCACCGGGAAGATTATCGTGCTCTGACGCTCCGTCGAGATCTCGGTGAGGGTCTGGAGGTAGCGCAGTTGGAGCGTGGTGGGTGTGGCGGCCATAATCTTACCGGCTTGGGCCAGCTTCTCGGCCGCCTGGAATTCGCCTTCGGCGTGGATGATCTTGGCGCGGCGCTCCCGCTCGGCCTCGGCCTGCTTGGCCATGGCGCGGATCATCTCCGGCGGCAACCCGATGTCGCGCACCTCGACGATCGTCACCTTGACGCCCCAGGGCTCGGTGGCCTCGTCGATGATCTGCTGCAACTGCTGGTTGACCTGATCCCGCTTGATCAGCAGTTCGTCCAGTTCGGACTGGCCGAGAACGCTGCGCAAGGTGGTCTGCGCCACAAGAGAGGTAGCGCGGACGTAGTCCATCACCTTGACCACGGCGTCGTTCGGCTCTGTGACGCGGAAATAGACCACGGCGTCTACTTTCACGGTTACGTTGTCCCTGGTAATCACATCCTGGCGCGGCACGTCCATGGTGACGATACGCAGGTCCACGATCACCATCCGCTCCACTATGGGGATGATGAGGAATAGCCCCGGCCCGCGTGAGCCGACGAGCCGTCCCAGGCGAAAGATGACGCCCCGTTGGTACTCTGGGACGATCTTTACCGCCAGGGGGAAGAGGGGCAAGATCAACATCATCCCAAGGGCCGTGAGGATCGTCGATAGCCAGCGGGGGCCCTGCGGTGCGTCGGGTGTCGGTTCAGTAGACATGCCTAGTCTCCTTCCGGTTGCTGCTGTTGTTGCTGCTGCTTCCTGACCTTCAGTCTAAGCCCTTGGACCTCCGTAATCACTACCCGCTCCCCGGGCTGGATTGCGCCCTCCTCCGATTCGGCAGACCAGGTCTCGCCTTCCAGGAAGACTAACCCCTCTGGGTCAAGCACCGAGCGGGCTACAGCCTCGTGCCCGATCAGGGTCTCCACGCCCACCTGCACGGGCATCATGCGGATGCGGACGAGGTTCACCAGCACGAACACAACCATCGCTCCCATAGCGGTGGCCAGCCCGATGAGCAGCCATCGGGAGACCTGGAACTCCGGTGGGTTGCCGCTGGTGAGGAGGAGGCCGCCCAGGATCAGGGCGACAACACCTCCGCCGCCTAATATCCCCCCGCTGGGCACGAATATCTCCAGCCCGAACAGGATGAAGGCGAACATGATGAGGGCCACGCCCGCCCAGTTGAACGGTATGACACTCAGGGAGAAGAACCCCAGTAATAGCGCTATGACCCCGAACACGCCGGGGAATATCACGCCCGGGTTGACGATCTCGATGAAGATCGCCAGGCTGCCTAACGATAGCAACAAAAGCGCGATGTTCGGGTCGGCGATCAGGTCCAGGAGCCGCTCGATGAAGTTCATGTTGTTGAACACCTGGTCGGCGTTCGCTGTCTGAAGCGTGACCTCACGGCCGTTGTCCAGCGTCACCTCGCGCCCGTCTACGGAGTCCAGCAGCTCGTCGAGGTCGTTCGCCACCAAGTCGACGACGTTCAGCTCCAGCGCCTCGTTGGCGTTGGCGGAGATGGCGTCGCGCACAGCGCTTTCGGCCCACTCCTCGTTGTGGCCTCTCAGCTCGGCCAGGGCCCTGATCTGGGCCGACGCGTCGTTCGTCACCTTGTCACCCAGCGGGCCCTGGATCTCCTCGCCGCCGCTTCCTACCGGGGTGGCCGCTCCCAGGCGAGTGGCGGGCGCCATCGCCGCCACGTGCGCGGCCATGGTGATGAACGTACCGGCGGAGGCGGCCTGGCCACCCTGAGGGCTAACATAAACGATAACCGGCACCTCCGCCGACAGGATCCGCTTCACGATGTCGTTCATGGAGGTGATCAGTCCACCCGGCGTGTCCAGCCGGATCACCACAGCTTCCGCATCCTCGTCTTCGGCGGCGTCTATGCCGCGGTCCAGGTATCGCTCCATCACGGGCCCAACGATGCCGTCGGCGGTCAGAATGTGGATGGCGTCCGCAGGCGCTCCCGGCCCGCCGCCGCAGGCGAAGCCAACCACTCCCAAGATGATGAACATGGCGGCGATGGTCAGCCGCAGGGAGCGGATGGGAGAAAACGATACGTTGCCGAAAGCGGTCATGTATGGCGTCTTGGAGCAATGGACGATGCAACGACATTATACAGTGGGCGAGCGGATGGTGCCGGTTCGTTGAATGGGCGCTGGCGCTGCGCTAGAATGAGGCACACCCCGCAGGAGATACATCGTATGGATAAACCTACGCGCTGTCGTGGCATGCGCGATATGCTGCCGGACGAGATGAGACGTTTTCGCCGTGTGGAAGAGGCGTTCCGCGTGGCCTGCCTTGGCTGGGGATACGAGGAGATTCGCACCCCGGTCCTGGAGTATCTCCACCTGTTCACCACGGCCGGGACCCTCTCGCCCCAGATGCTGGGCCGCGTCTACTCGTTCCTTGACTGGGATGGCTGGAGCGGCGAGCGCGTAGTGCTCCGGCCCGACTCCACAATCCCCTCGACGCGGTTGTACGCTGACTCCTTGGACGGCAGCGACGTGGCCAAGCTGTTCTACGTCCAGAATGTGTTTCGCTTCGCGGAGGGCGACGAATCGCGAGAGGACTGGCAGTGCGGGGTTGAGCTCATCGGAGATAGCCAGCCCCAGGGCGATATCGAGCTTGTTCTGCTGGGACGTGAGGTTCTCACTCACCTCGGCCTGCAGGTCGAGGTGAGGCTCTCCCACCCTGGGTTGGTGCGGGCGGTGTTGGCGCGGGCGGGGCTGGACGCCTCAGAGCAGCTAGCGTTGTACGACCGCATCCTGGATGGGGACGATTTGGCGCTTCGGGAGCTACAGGAGCGGTTGCCTGAAGTGGGCGGTTCTCTGGAGATGCTTCTGTCCATGGAAGGCGAAGGCGTGGCCTACCTCGGCAACCTGCGCAGCAGCTTCGGCGGGAGTATCCCCGAGCTGGAGCGGTCGTTAGACGAACTTGCTGTGGTGGCCAGCGCGCTTGAAGGCCTGGGCTGTCGTTGTCTGATATCGGCGGCGATGGTGCGAAACTTCGAGTACTATACCGGACCGGCGTTCCAGTTCGAGGTTGCGGGCCGCCGGGTCGGTAGCGGTGGACGCTACGACGCTCTGTTGTCGCTTATCGGCGGTCGGCAGGTGCCCGCGTCCGGTTTCGCCCTGGAAGCTGGAGCACTGGCTGGGTTGCTGTCGATGGAGGCGTCCGGGCGACGGATCGCCACGGTCGCCGTCAAGGCGGCCGACGGCGAGGCGCTGGCGTTGGCGTTCCGTCTGGCATCCACCCTGCGGGCCGAAGGGCTGACCGTTCAGGTGGCGGGAACGGCGCCGGACGGCGGCCCAAGCGTGGAAGTCGCGGGCGAAGGGTTCGTGCTCTCCGGCGTAGGCGGGAAGGCTCGTCGTTTGGCGAGCGTGGAGGCGGTGGCGGAGGCGCTGCGAGAGTACGGCTGTGATTAAGCTCGCTCTCCCTGCGGGTGACCTGCGCACCCCCGTCTCTAACGTTCTCGATTCGGCCGGGCTGAGGGTCGAAGGCTATGGCGAGGGCTCTCGCACCTACATCCTCAGGGTTGGCGGGCACGAGGGGGTGATCGCGCGAGTCTTCCGTGAGAAGGACATCCCGATACAGATCGCGCTCGGCAACTACGACCTTGGCGCGTGCGGTTTAGCATGGATCGAGGAGCTGCGCGCCCGGTTTCCCCAGCACCCGGTGGTGCCGCTGCGGGACATGGGCGTTGGGCGCTCGGGGCTGTACGTGGCGTCGGCGGCAAACGGTGGCCGTGAGGTCTCTTCGCTGGGCGGCCGGCGCGGCCTCCGCATCGCCAGCGAGTATCCGAACCTCGCGGAGGCGTTCGCCCTGGCGGCGAGGCTGCCCGCCTACCGCGTGCAGGCGGTATGGGGAGCGGCCGAGGCGTATCCCCCCGAGGACGCGGATCTGGCGGTCATAACCGCCGCAGATGAGGCTGCGGTGTCCACTCACGGTCTCATCCCCCTGCATCGCCTGTTGGACGGCTCCGCCTGGCTCATTGCAAACGCCGGCAGCCTGGCGAGGAAGGACCTGAGCCCCTTGCTGGACCTACTGGCGCGCGGCACTAGCCGTGGAGAAATGCCGCACCTGCGCCTGCCGCCACCGCTGCCGACGGGGGCCCAGAAGCAGCCGGCGGCCCCATTGCGCGCTGAGACGCTTCGGATGGCGTTGCCGGATGGTCACCAGCAGCGGCACGTGGTGGCGGTGCTTCGGGATGCCGGTCTTCTGCCTCCCCGAGGTTACGACGAATCGCAGTGCCTGCGCCGGCCCGAGAGTCCTATCGAGGGGCTGGAGATCAAGGTGATCCGCCCGCATGACATGCCTCAGCTCGTCGCCACGGG
>CBDURB010000093.1:0-5849 GCA_965369585.1 uncultured bacterium | reverse complement strand
TGGCAGGGGCGGCAGGACTCGAACCCGCGACCTGCGGTTTTGGAGACCGCTGCTCTAACCAGCTGAGCTACGCCCCTACGCTGTCTGAGTATATCAAAAGCGGTTCGGATACGGGTCAAGGACGGCCTGAGGGGCGTCCCAGAAGCGCCAGCGCCCGGTCCGGGTAGTTTGTGACGATGCCGTCCGCATCCAGATCGATGAGGCGCTGGATGTCGCTCTCCGCGTCTGCCGTCCAGGCGTAGACGGCTAGCCCGCTGCGTCTGGCCTGGGTTACGACATCGGCGTTGAGGCTTGGGTGGAACAGGCTGACCGCCTGGAGACCCAGCCGGAGCGCCAGCTCCCGCAGGGAGGGCCAGTCGCCCATGCTCCGGGCCGCGATGAGCAGGCTGCCGGGCATCCTCGGCTCCGCCTGTCGCATCGCCTCCAGGACGGGCGCCAGGAACGACCATACCATCACTTCGTTCAGCGCGCCCGCGTTCCGTACGACGTCCGCGAGCGCTTGTTCGCAGCCCGCCCGCTTGATCTCCGCCACCAGTAGCGCCCGGCCGCGAGTGAGATCCAGCGCCTGGGCGAAGGTTGGTACGGGCTCACCCCCCGCGTCAAGCGCGCTGAGCTGCTCCCAGGTCAGGGAAGCGAGGTCACCGCTGCCGTTGGTGGTTCGGTCCAGCGTCAGGTCGTGCATGAGGATGGGCACGCCGTCGGCGCTGGCCTGTACGTCCACCTCGATGGCGTCGGCGCCGATCTGGAGGGCTGCGTTGACGCCTGCCAGGGTGTTCTCAGGGGCGTGTCCGGTGCAGGCGGCGTGGGAGATGATCAGAGGTCGCATGCCCTAGATTATAGGGCAGGACGGGGAGCGAAGGGGCTAGCTGGATTTCGCTGGATTGAACAGAGAGAGCATCGTCTGGCGCTTGTCGACCGCATCGGCGGCGAGGTCGCGGGCGGTCAGCGCCAGCTCGAAGCGCAGCGGCGAAGCGGCCAACTCGTGTATCAGATCAATCCGGCTGGCGATGTGGTGGAGCCGCTGCGCCAGGTAACGGATCGCCACCCGCCAATCGATGACCGGCTCAACTAAACCCGGGAGGTCATGCTCACGGCAGAAGAGGTCGGTGGCCCGCTCAATGTCCGCTTCCAGGCGGGTGGAGACCATGCGGTGAGCGGCGTTGTTGATCGCCCACGCGTCCTCATCCTCGGCCAGGAACGGGAGGAACTGGGCCAAGCGGGAGCGAATCGTCTCTTCACCGCTCTGCTCGTCCAGTTCCAGGTTGCGGCGCCGCTGCTGAGCGAGGAACAGCGCCAGGATGTCGTACTCATCCTCCATCAGCGGGAGGCCTCCGGGCAGCACGTCCACCAGGGAGTCCGCCCAGGCGCGCACCTGCTTGTCCAGCTCGTCCACTTTGCGCTGGACACGGCGCAGAGTGCGCTCATCGTGCGGGATTATGAGGTCTTCGTGCTGGCTTATCAACTCTAATCTCGCTCTCTCGTCGGGTGACGCCCCTTTGGGTGACGCCCATAGTAAAAGAACCAAGACGGACGCTGGATGTTACACGTGGGGGACGGCCGCGCGGTTAAGAATGAGGAGATGTCGGATCGAGGGCTGACCGCGACGTCCAGCGCCTATCGTGTCGGCGCGAGCGGCTGCTAGAATGGCCCTGAGTTGTAAGGAGGTAGCATGACCGTCGACAGCTTCAAGTTCCTGCCGGGATCCATCGCCGCTTACTATCGCAACCTTCCCGTCCAGCGCGAGGAGCCCATCCCCTTCACCCCTCTGGCCAAGCCCCTGAGCGAGTGCCGGTTCGCCCTGGTGACGACGGCCGGCATTCATGACAAGGAGAAGGAGCCGCCCTTCGATACGGAGCGCGAGAAACGGGAGCCGGCGTGGGGGGACCCGACGTTTCGCCGCATCTCCCGCGAGGTCAAGCAGGGTGACATCGGCGCCTGCCACCTCCACACCAACAACCGCGACGTCCTGGCCGATATGAACATCGCCCTGCCGGTGCAGCGCTTCCTGGAGTTGGAGTCGGAGGGCATCATCGGCTCTTTGGCCCCCACCAGCTACTCGTTCATGGGCTTCCAGACGAACACGACTGAGTGGAGAGAGCGCTACGCGCCGGAAGCGGCGGCGCTGATGAAGGGCGAGGGGGTGGACGCCGTCTTCCTCACCCCCTTCTGACCGGATTGCTGCCGCAGCGTGCCCGTGCTGGCGCGAACGCTCGAGGAGGCGGGGATGAGCACCGTCCTGGTCACGAACATGCCCGATTGGTCGGAGCGGTTGGGTGTGCCGCGGACGGTGGGCGTGGAGTTCCCCTACGGTCACCCCCTGGGCCAGCCCGGCGACCGCGACACGCAGATGGGGGTCATCCGTGAGGCGCTGAGGCTGCTTGAGGAGGCGGCTGGGCCGGGCGAGATTCGCGAGCTGGACTACGTGTGGCCCCAGGAGCTGGATGAGGCGAAGAGAGACTGGCAGCCGCCGGAGCCTTCGCCCATCATCAAGATGATGCTGGAGCAGCGTCGGGCCCAGCGTCAGGCGGGGGGCTAGAGGCTAGTGCTCAAGTTTCCGGACGGCTTCTACTGGGGTTGCGCCACGTCCTCGCACCAGGTGGAGGGGAACAACCGCAACAACCAGTGGTGGGCCTGGGAGCAGGAGGGCGGCAACATTCGCGACGGCACGACGTCCGGCCTGGCCTGCGACCACTACAACCGGTTTGAGGATGACTTCGCGTTGGCGGAGGAGCTGGGCCATAACGCCCACCGCCTCTCGATCGAGTGGAGCCGCATAGAGCCGGAGGAGGGGCGCTGGGACGAGAAGGAGGTGGAGCACTACCGGCGGGTGATAGAGTCGCTGCGCCGACATGGCCTCACCCCCTTCGTGACGCTGCACCACTTCACGAACCCGCTCTGGTTCGAGCAGCAGGGCGGCTGGACCAGCCCGCGGGCGCCCGACCTGATCGCCCGCTACGCCGGCTACATGGCCAAGCAACTAGGGGAGGCCGTGCCTTTCTGGCTCACCATCAACGAGCCGTCGGTCGTTGCCGCTGCCTGCTACATGGCAGGAGTGCACCCGCCGGCGAAGCAAGACATGGCGCTGGCCATGCAGGCGGCGCGGCACATACTCATCGCTCACGGCAAGATGTACCAGGCCGTTCGCGAGGCGGCGCCGCACGACCCGCAGGTCGGCCCCGTTCTCAACATGATCGACGTCCAGTCGGCGTCGGACTCCGAGGAGGACCGGCAGGCGGCCCAGCTATTCGACCGGTTCTGGAACGGCTACTGGTTGGAGGGGATCAGGGACGGCGTCGTCGGCCCGCCGGCGGGCGGCGGTGAGGAGGCGCCGGGGCTGAAGGGGACGTGGGATATCATCGGTCTGAACAACTACTCTCGCAGCGTGATCGCGGCGGGCCCGCCGCCCATGGGCCTCCGCCAGGTGCCGCCGGGTCCCGACGCGGAGACGAGCACGATGGGCTGGGAGGTCTACCCGGAGGGGTTCTATCGCGTCCAGGCGCGGCTGAAACCGTACGGGAAGCCCGTTTACATAACAGAAAACGGTATCGGCACCGACGACGACGAGCAGCGCCAGCGCTTCATCGTCCGCAGCCTGCGGCAGGTGCATCGCGCCATCAGCGAGGGGGTGGACGTGCGAGGCTACCTTCACTGGAGCTTCCAGGACAACTTCGAGTGGGCGGAGGGCTTCCGCCAGAAGTTCGGCTTGCTCGCGATGGAGGAGGGGACAGGCAACCGCCTGCCCCGGCCCAGCGCCTACCTGTTCCGTGATATCGCCACGGCTAACGGCCTCTCCGACGAGCTTCTCAAGCGCTACGGGGAGTGATAAGGCCGGACGCGCAGCAGCGCGGGCGACTCTCGTTTGGCCTGGGCCTACGGTCCAGCGCCTACTAGGGCGTTTCGAAGATCCAGAGGCCGCTGTCGCGGTCGCTGCCCAGGATGTATTGCGTATTGTCGATCTCGTGGAGGAACACGCCCCAGAAGTTAGAGCCGCCGCCGTCCACGAAGTGGGCGATCTCCGTCGGCGTGCAGGAGTTCTGACCGCCGCCCGCCGAGCAGCCCGAGAAGTCCACGACGCGCATACCGTCGGCGTACCAGGAGATGTAGGCGCGGGTACCGTCAACGATGACGTTGTGCATGGTACGGTCGCCCAGGGCAGGCGGTAGGTCCGATAACACGCCCTCCGTGGCGAACTGACCCAGCTCTACTATGCTGCCGGGGTTTGTCACGTCCAGGACACGCATGTATCCCCAGCCATCGAAGGTAGCGTGGGCGAACATTGTGCTGCCGGCCGATTGAGCCTTCATCGCCTCGCCGCTGGAGTGGCCGACGAAGATGCCGACGATATTTCGGGGGTCGCCGGACATGGTGACGAGGACGTCGCCGTCGCTGCCGTCGCCGCGGGCGCCGGCAGGCTGGTTCGCCACCACCATCCCGGCGTAGCCTTGAGCGATAGCGTTGGAGGCCTTCAGGTCGAAGCGGCAGGAGCCGCGCTGGATTAGGGCGATGGCGTCGGCGCTGGGTGCGGTGGGAATGGAGCCCACGGTGCAGCCTTCGCCGCCGGTCCAGTACAGCGGGCCGCTGAACTCGTCGCCGGGGAGTGATGTGATCTGGGTAGTGAAGTTGGCCTCGGCCGCCGGGTACGACACGCCGTCGTGGGTGAACGTGTCGATGAAGCTTGGCGAGAAGTCCTCGTCGCCCATAATGACGATGTTGCCGTCGGCGGTTGGGGCCGCCACGTGGGAGTTGCCTTCCGGCGGCTGTCCGGACAGCGGGTCGGGGTCGATGTACTGGCTGTCTCCCAGGAATACCGGGTTCGCGGGGTCTGTGATGTCCAGCAGCACAAGGCCGGAGTCCCAGTAGGAGAGGTAAGCGGTGACCTGGCCGCCGTTCTCCTGCACCCAGACGTCGTGCACGAACGACGCCCCGAATGCGAGCGTCTCGAGGGTGGGCCAGTCGGGCGCGCCGGTGACCGCGATCTCGCGCGGCGACCAAGGTCGGGTGATGTCGATGATGTGCACGTCCAGCAGGCTCTCGTCGTCCACGACGAGCATGTAAGCGTTATCGCCCTGCTGGTAGATGAACGTGTTGTGGACCTGGAAGTTCAAGTAGTTCTGTTTGAGGACCCGCGGCTTCAACGGGTTGGTAACATCGTAGATGGCGACGCCGTCGTTCCCCGGCGCAAGCGCTCCGCCGGCTGCCGTGACGCGGGGGATGAATCCGTTGCCGCAGAATTCGTTTGAGTGGACCAGTATCTCTCCTTCGAAGAACCTTGTGTCGATGTGCTCTACTTTGACATCGTTGGCGCGAGTGTTAGGTGGCGAAGGTATGAAGCCAACCTGGGTAGGGCTGCTGGGGCTAGAGATGTCGACGATGTGGACGCCTGTGGTATCGAGCGTGCAGACCGGCTCATCGAAGCTGCTCACATAGGCGTAGTCACCGAAAGCCCAGACGTCACTGACAGAGCCGTCCAGCCCAAACGACGCCAGGCCGACCGGCAATTGTCCGACAACGGTAAGCTCGGGCGATGGGCTGCCGCCGTGAGTGGCGGCGGCTTCGTTGCGGCCGCTGGCGAGCAGGACAAGAACCGGCAGGATAGCAAGAACGAGTAGCAGGACAAGGAAACGTGAGCGTAGCATTGGTGGCACCTCCCGCGAAAGTAGCACTCACTATGCCAATTATCGTCAAGTTTGTCAAGCGAGGGGATTCGTTCAAGCGACCCTTGACACGCCCTCACCTGTCCTGCTATTCTTATCGCAGACCCCCACCCAGGGGGTAGGGGTAAAGCCCAGACGGGCAAGGAGCTGAGCTATGAGAGCAGAGACGAAGAAGGACGCCCTCAAGCGCATGAG